>JAZUOR010000051.1:0-5088 GCA_045604745.1 Acutalibacteraceae bacterium
TAATAAAGGAGGTGGCTGCATGGCCATTCAACAGACTCTGCGGGCTCTTGCCGACCCTATACGCAGGGAAATACTCAATCTACTGCGCGGCGGCAGACTGTCTGCCGGAGACATCACCGACCATTTCCCCGTCACAGCGGCTTCCATATCCCGTCACCTTTCGGTGCTCAAGGAGGCCGACCTGATAAGAGACACTCGCGAAGGGAAATATATTTTTTACGAACTCAACACCTCCGTACTGGAGGATGTAATGCTGTGGATAACCGACCTGAAAGGAGCTGACAACAATGCTGAAGAAGAATAAGCTTACTGTCATTTTCGCATCAATCGTCACTTTGCTTCCGGCTCTTGCCGGCATCATTCTGTGGGATAAGCTGCCCGATACGATGACCACCCACTGGGGCGCAGACGGTGTAGCCGACGGTTTTTCCGGCAAGGCCTTTGCCGTGTTCGGCTTGCCGCTTATCCTGCTGGCGCTATTGTGGCTGTGTATCCTCGTCAGCGCAAAGGACCCCAATGTCAGGGAAAACAGCAAGATGTTCAAGGCCTTTCTGTGGGTCATTCCCATCATTTCCGTAGCGGTCAGCTTTGCCACATACGCTTTTGCCCTTGAAAAGGATTTTGACCTGCCGGTCATCATCTTCATTCTGCTGGGTGTGGTGTTTATCGTGCTGGGCAACTATCTGCCCAAGTGCCGCCGCAGCAGAACCATGGGCATCAAGCTGCCCTGGACTCTTTCCAGCGACGAAAACTGGAATGCCACCCACCGCTTCGGAGGCAAGGTGTGGGTGCTGTGCGGCCTTGCCATGCTGGTGTGCGTGTTCCTGCCCCTCAAGGCGGCTGTGTACGTCATGCTGGCTGTGATGCTGGTTGCTATCGCAGTACCGACGCTGTATTCGTGGCTTTATTACAGAAAGCAGGCCAGGGCGGGTACCGTTCCCGAAAAAGCTGAGAAGATGGACACAAAGGCCGACCGCGTCGGCAAGATCATCACCGCCATCTTTGTCCCTCTCATTCTTGCAGGTGTGGCTGTGCTTATGTTCACCGGCAATGTGACTGCAACCCTTGGTGACGAAGCCCTCACCGTAGACTCCACTTACTACGGTGAAGCTGTGGTAGAGTATGATGCCATAGACAGCGCCGTATACCGCACCGACTTTGACGCCGGAATGCGTGTAAGCGGCTTTGGCTCAGCAAGACTGTCTCTGGGCAGTTTTCAATGCAACGAGCTGGGCAGATACACCCTCTATGCCTACACCGGCTTTGACGAGTGCGTGCTGCTGACCTCCGGAGACAGGCATCTCGTTATCGCTCTGGAAAACGCCGAGGCTACCAAAACATTCTACGACCAGCTGATGACCCATATCGGCTGAACACAATATCAACATCGAAGAACCTCCGCAGAGCATGCGCCTGCGGAGGTTCTCATATTTTATAAGGTTGACAAATCACACTCTTTCATTATAATGATAATTATGGAAAATCCATAAAACCGATACAAAACTGAAAGGAAAGCCATGATGAAAGAAAACACCAAACCCATGGGCTCTTTCCGCTTCTGGACGCTGATCTGGGGTCTCGGCCTTGCCGGTCAGCTGTGCTGGAACATGGAAAACCAGTGGTTCAACACCTTTATCTACGCAAAAATAGCAAAAGACCCAACCATTATTTCGTGGATGCTGGCGGCATCCGCTGCGGCAACCACCATTTCCACATTCGTGTTCGGTACGGTGTCTGACCGCACCGGCAAGCGCCGCTTCATCGTTTCTATCGGCTACATACTCTGGGGTATCTTCACCATTCTCTTCGGCATGACCCAGTTCATCACCGACGGCACGCTGGGCACCGGTCCGCAGCTGGTTATGGCTGCCGCCATCGCCGTCATCGCTGCCGACGCCATCATGAGCTTCTTTGGCTCCATGGGCAACGACAGCGGCTACAACGCCTGGGCAAACGACCACATGACCGAGCAGAACCGGGGACAGATCGGCGCAGCAATGGCTGTGCAGCCGGTCATCGGCACCATAGTCGGTACTGTGGCAGGCGGCATGCTCATCGGTTCGGACGACAATTACATGCGCCTTTTCCTCGTAATGGGCGGTGCAGTGATTATCTTCGGCATTATGTCCCTGTTCCTGCTCAAGGATTCTCCCGACCTCAAGCCCAACAAGACGGGCACCTTCGCTCAGCAGTTCTTCAGTATCTTCAACTTCAGGAATTACTTTGCCATGAAGGAGCTTGTGTGGGTCAATCTCACTCTTGCCTTCTACTTCATCGCTTTCAACATGAGCTTTTCCCACATAGGCAACTACATGATCTACTACCTCGGCTTCACCGCCGACCTCATGGGCATCATCGAGGGCGCTGCGCTGATCGTTGCCATGGTGCTGGTCATTCCCGCCACCGGCCTCATCAACCGCAACAAATCGCCCCTGCTGTGTACCCTTGCCATTCTTCTCAGTTTTGCCGGTGTGCTTACACTTGGCCTGTTTGTCCGTCCTGACAACATCAACACCGGTTCCATCTTCAACCCCGTGCTGCTGGGCGGTATTTTCCTTATCGGTGCAGGCTACATGCTCATGCTCCAGACCCTCACCGTCTGGTCAAAGCAGCTTTATCCGGAGGACGCCAGAGGCCAGTTTGAGGGCATACGCATCCTGTTCTATGTACTCATTCCCATGATCGTCGCACCCCTCATTTCCAACCCTGTCATCAAGCGCAGCGGAGAATTTGTGGATGAAAACGGCTTTACCCAGTATCTGCCCACAAACACCCTGTTCCTTGTGACCTCGGTGTTCGTACTGCTGACCGTCCTGCCCCTCATATTTGCCGCACATCACCACAACAAGCGCATCAGAGAGGCAAAGACCGACGCTGATACTGCTTCCGAATAAAAGCTCCGGAAAGAACGCCACGCCTTCTGCCGACAGGTGAACAGGTTCATCCTTGGGAGCACTTTCAGCTGACTTGTTCCGGTTCAGCGTGAAACCGCCCCGAAGAAGCACCGGCAGAACGTCCTCATGCCATTCGATATCCACACCTGAAACACAGAAAAGCCGCAGACGTCACGCGACGCCTGCGGCTGCTTTTTACAGTATCAAGCCGGATTTTCCGGCAGTGAATACACCGACCCTGCCCTGACCCGGTGCCGACGCGTTCAGGACGCGTCGGCTGGCAAAGGGAGGTATAGTTTTACTGATGCTAAATTAGAAGAAAATCGGCAATTCAGCTTCAGACTTGCATTCGGTGTGGGTGCATATGCGTGGCATTGTGTGAAATCAGCGCAAATGCCATGAAAAATCAGTCCTTGCGGATGGTCTTTATCAGCTTGGCAACCTGTGCTATTTCGCCGATAATGGTAAAGCGGGCAACCAGATTGGTGCTGTCAAAATCGTAGTGGAAGTGAAGATTTTCGCTTTCAAAGCCACTGACCTGATCAGTGAGCTTCTGCACCAGCGGAGCAAGAGCCTCTCCACTTTCTGCGGGATAATCAACCACCGAGCATATGGTCACGCTGCTGCGTCGCTGAGGCTTGAGAAAAGCTTCCACCTTTGCAGCTGCGGCATTGGCGGAGTCCTTGCGTCCGCCGGCCTCGGTGAAAATGGCAGTTATATTTTCTTCCGTAAAGCGCCACTGTGCGCCAACCTTGCGGCCGGTAAGGCGGCCATCGGCAAGGTAATTCCGTATGGTTCGGCTGGTAAGACCGGTCATCTGAGCCACGTCTTCAACGGTGTATAGCTTTTCCATACATCTTCCTCCTGTTTCTTTTGTGTTCATTATATTTCATTTCATTTCATTTGTCAATATTTTCCTTAAACTTTATTAATATATTTTTCGAATATTACAGGACGGAGAAAACCGCTTTCAGCTGCTTTTTCTGTGCTCTGACTTACTCTGTGCAATTATTTAAGAATATATGAAATTTCGCACCACTGCTTGAAAAAACACCGTTTATCGGCTATTATAAAAATGCGGATATGTGCTTTGCAGCACTTCACCGGCAGCACGTTTACTCACATCACCGTAAAGGAGGCTCACTACGGTATGTCCAGCTATAGAAAGAACAGCCGCGGCTACGACTTTGAGCCCGGCACCGCCGAGCGCAGACCGGCGCGCCAGCGCCCTGTGGACGACGACTACATCAGCTTTGACGACGATTTTGACGCCATAGCTCCCACCTCTCCCCGCCGGCAGCGTCCGTCGGGCAGATATTCCGAGGATTATCACAATCCCCGTCAGGAGGCCGAGTTCGATAACTATCGTCCCGGAACCATGCTCAATTCCGAGGACCGATACGATTATTCCGACCCGGAACCTCTCACCCGCCGCCGTTCGGCACGGGTCAACGATGATTTTGAAGCCAGCTTTGACGACGATTTCGACGACGATATCGTACCGCGCCGCAAGGCACAGCAGCCCTCCATCTACAATTACCGTCCTCCCGCAAGAGGCGGCTACAGCCGCGCCAACCACTATGGCGAGGATTACGACGAGGAACAGTTCCGCAGCGAATTCGGCGGCATCAAGGGTCTGGGCGTACGTAAGCGCCAGATGACCGAAGCCGAGCAGATAGAGCAGCGGCGCGCCGAACGTCTTGAGCGGGAACGCATGGCCAGCGACGGTTACCGCGGAGGTCACGCCGTAATGGTTGACCAGATCTATGACGGCAGCGTTGGTGTTCCCAAGCTTTTTGCCGATTACTTCCGCGAGGGCTACGAGCCGCCCAAGCGCGTGCTCATCAATGGCGGCAAGACCTCCTACGTCAGCCGCCGCGCAGGCAAGGCTGCCCGCACTGTTGCCGCAGCGGTTCTTGTGCTGGCAGTGGTGGTACGCGCTATTATCTTCATCAGCTCCAACCGCGTCTCCACTCCTCTCAATGTAACTACCGCTCTGAGCAGCATGGACTCCAACACCTCCATGCAGCTCATCAAGAACACCGTTGACGGCACGCTTCACTCCAAGACCATTCCGGTCAGCTACACCGGAGAAAACGGTCAGAGCGGCAGCGGTACTTTCCGCCTTGCCGACTGCGACTTTGAATACACCAGCAACGAGGACGGCACCGTTGAATATGCGGAGGTCACCAAT
>JAZUOR010000052.1:0-4529 GCA_045604745.1 Acutalibacteraceae bacterium
CAGTGCCTTCAGCGCTGTACGGCATCTGGACAGATATCGGGCTGCCCTGTTCGGGAGTGAGCAGCAGCGAAACGGGTGCGCCGCCGACCTTGCCGCCTGATCTGACCGTAAAGCTCAGGACAATGTTGCCGTCTTCCGGCATGAGCAAATAATCTTCTCCGTTGACCCAGTATACAGATTCCAAATACCGGTGAGCGGGAGAATTATAGTAAACCCATATGACCGGAGTATCAGTTTCATGGTTTCCGGTAAAGTAGAAGGCGCCCTCACCGATTTTTTCTGTGCCTGCCGGAATTACCAGCCGTTCAAGGGAATCGGTGAAAAAGAATGAATCGCTGCCGATGGTTTTTAAGTTCTCAGGAAGAACAATCTCTTTTGCGTTGCTGGATGCGAAGGCACATTCTCCGATTACAGAAGTATTGCTTTCTGCGGTGTATGTTTCATCTTCCTTTGCGCTCGGATAGCAAACAAGCTCAAGTGTTCCATTGTCAAGCTTTTTGTAAAGAACACCGTCGTTCTGGCCTTCTCCGCCATTGCAGTAAGGGGAATTATCGCTTTCGCTGATGTTGATTTCCTTCAATTCGTTGAATACCTTAATACCGCCCAAAAATAACGCGCCCTCTCCGGCTACGGTATAGGGGGTTGGGAATTCTTTGAGTATCGGGCTCAGATTAAGAATTTCAAGATTGAAAACATCGTAGATTTCAAGATCCTCAAGCTCATAATCCTCTTCGTCGAAGGCGTACACAGACACTGATGAAACGTTGTCGGGCATGGTATATTCGGTTTCGGTCTTTGCTGCAGGGTAGCAAATCAGACGAAGGGTTTCGTCATCCAGCTTTTCGTAGAGTACTCCCTCATGACTGACAAAATGTGTGTTATCATCAGCCACAGATATGCTCTTAAGATGATAATTCCCTGAGAAAGCCTGTTCGTCTAACGTTTCAACAGAAGCCGGAAGACAAATGGATTCAAGAGGTGTCCGGGAGAAAACAGACCGTCCGAGATGGCTTAAATCTGAGGTCTCATTGAAATTTACACTTTCAAGCTTGGAGAAACAGAAGGCAAGGTAATCTATGTTTTTTACACTGTCCGGAATATCGACGCTTGTCAGATTGGTGCCATAAAATGCATATTTGCCTATTGATTCAAGTCCGTCGGGGAGATGCACTTCGTTTATCGGGCAGTCATCAAAGGCGCTTTCTAATATTCTTACAGTGCCGGCCTTTAGGGTGATGCTGCTTTCCTGGTCGATATAACATAACACAGCCTCATATTTGCCGGTCTCGAACTCATTGTACAGAATGTCTCCGTCAACCTTGAAGTGTCCGTCCTCGGCAAATACAAGGTTTTCGCAGTTGTACAGGGAATTGGCTGTCAGATACTCAAGACTTGCCGGAAGCTCAATAGGATCGTCAATGTATTCGAATACATAATCGTAGATTGTGGTTATACCTTCGGAAATGACTATTTTTTCATAATCGTCTGAGGTGCAAAAGCTGTTGAAATCAGAAAATGCATTTGTGCAGATGCCGATCACATCATCTGCACCGTCGGCAAAGGAAGAAGGAACAATAAATGCACCATTCTCGAAATAGCTGCTGATATCAGTGTCGAAGGAAAAATCAATGATATACGCACCGTCCGGTGTGTTTACATAGGTATAAGCTCCATCGGTCTTTATTTCACAGCCGTCGGCACAGTAATAGCCGCTGTGGCCGGTCAGGTAATCGTCAATATCATTTCCGTCACTGTTATGATAAGTCAGGAACATATTGAATTCTGATTTGAGATATTTTCCGTTGACATTATCTATGGATATGCTACACCGTTTCGAAGAGTAATTGCTCTCAAAGTGACTGTCGTGTAAATCAAGAGAAATGTTGTGACTGATAATACCGTTACCGTGGTCATATTCATTGATCTCGGCAATGGAGAAATTACCCTCTGACAGTAATATATTCTTCGGTTCTGTTGAGTTATAAGAATAAAACGATATACTCAGCCCGTATAAATCCTCCTCAGATATCTCCGAAATGTCATTGCTGAAAGCCGCGTCGAGAAGAGCCTGCGGCAGATAATCCTCCGGCTCCTCAGCTCCGGCAGCCAGTGTGACGATGTTTCCGAACATCGATACCGTCAGCAGCACTGCGAGAAGTACTGCTGCAACCAACCGAAGATGCCGGATTTTGCGTTCAGATATAAGTTTCATCAAATATCCTCCTTGCTTGTTATTTCTGATAATCTGTTTCAATCGACAATAACACTCTGCTGACCGAAGTTGGCAATGATGTCAGCGCGGTCTTTTGCGTTGATGTAGCCGTCCTCGTTGAAGTCGGCGCTGATGGTGTAGCTTTCGTCCGTTGCCGCACGACCGAACAATTCCGTCATGGCTGCCTGATCCTTGGCGTTGATGGCGTTATCGGCGTTGATGTCACCGGCGCAGAGCTCTATTGAAGAGGGTAAACTGTCAGTGCCGACAGTAAAGCTTCTGTCAATGTAAGAGGTGTGACCGGGCTTGGTGAGACTGAGAACATAGGTGCCCGGAGCAGCCTGTGCGCTTACAGAAGTGCTGCCTGCGGCGTACGGTGCCAGCACTGATATGAGATCGCCCTGTGCGGGAGTAAGCAGCAGCGAAACCGGTGTGCCGCCGACTCGGCCGCTGGAAATGACCGACACATTCAGCTGAGGCAGAGCAGCGCTGTCTGCGACGGTTACCTTGAAGGTCACAGACTTGTCATCGGCTTTAGCTGTTATGGTTGCCGTTCCGGGAGAAACCGCTGTAACATTTCCGTTACCGTCCACCAGGGCGACGGCGCTGTTGTCGGTCTCCCATGTTACAGAAGTGCCAGCGGGCGAGACGGTAACTCTGAGAGGTGAGCTTTGGCCCGGTTTAAGAGAAATAACAGCACTTCCGTCTATGCGTATCTGTGTTTCAGGATCATCTTCGCTGTCGGCCGGCATCTCCACAACAAATCCGTTGCCGCTCATAAGATAGCCCTCAAGGGCGTAGTCGTTCCAGTCGCCGTTATGATTGAGTGCTATGTAATTCTCAATGTCGATGAAGTTGTCAGGCTGCTCAGCCATCCAGTTGTTATATTCGAAAGCTTCGCCGTTTGTCCAGACGTAATCAAAGGTCTGTCTGCCGATGTCGGAGCCTGCGGTCCAGTACCATATCTCGCTGCTTTCGTCGCCGGATTCTATGGCAGAATCAAGCAGACCGCTGACCACCTGATTTTCTTCCCCGGAAGTGATGGTAACAAGGTGTCCTCCCAGTTCACGGGCGAATGCATCGGCAGCGCTCCACGGTACAGGCTGGTTGTAAACCATATAGGTGCTGCCGTTTGCAGTCAGGGTTCTGACCGGCTGAAGATCGCTCATGTCGGTCTCCATGATGTAACCGGCAATCCGGTTTACTTCATTCGGCAGGTCGTTCCAGGTGCCGTCCCGGTAAAGTGAGACATAGTGTTCCTTGTCACCGTAGTTGTCAGGCTGTCCGTCTGCCCAGTTTTTATAGCCGAAAGGTTCGTCTGTGACCCATTCGTAGCTGCCCGCATCGGCAGCATCGGAAAGTCCGATCCAATACTGAGCATCGATGGCGCTGCTGAGCAATCCATTGACAACCGCCTGCTCCTCCTCGAAGGTTATCGAGGCAAGGTAACTGCCGGTATTGGTACAGTAGTTGTTCGACCTGTCCCATATCATGCTTGAGTTGACCAGCGAATAGGCGTGACCGTTGTAAAATGCGCTTTTGACAGGTGCATTCCGGTCAATAACAGTGAAGCTTACCAGATTGCTGGTATGTTTTTCGTAATAGTGCTGTGCGGTGACTTCGGCTTCATAATATCCGGGCTCAAGCTGTACAGAATAGGCAACGCTGTTTATATTGCCCGCCTGATGAACCAGCTCTCCGTCATTCTTTCCGCCCTTCCATATGTCGATGTAGTGACTGGTTTCGCCGTTTACATGGTTCCAGCTGAATTCTGTCGGGGTTTCTGCTGTGCCTCTGGAAACGGTAAGCTCAGGCGCCCGGAGATAAATGCTCTTGTGATTGTAGAGAGACCACACCTGTGCCCAGTGGCCGTTGCTGTCATAAATCTGAATTAATGTGCCGTCGTTCTTGTTAGCACCGGCAAGATCGAGCATTCGCTCCGAGTTCTTGGGAGAGAGAGCATAACCGTTGCCGGAGGAGGTTATATTCCATTTCTGCGAGTCAAGACCGGTGTAGTTTTCCATTACAATCCGAGCACCGTTTTTATCCTCGCTGTTTGCTACGGTCATACATCTTCCGTCAAGAGCGGAGTAGATGACATAGCTGCCGTCGGTGTTTCGGACAAAGCGCCAGAGTATATCGGATTTTCCCGATTCCTTTCCGGCAAGAACAACTCTGCCGCTTCGGTTTTCTATTGCCTGCCACGGTTCTGTGGAAAGAATTATGCTGTAAAACTCCGGACCGAGCGGCACAGAGGAGAGAGGAATACCTACAAGACATACAAATTCAAAATCAAAACGCTAAGTCGGAGGCCAAG
>JAZUOR010000053.1:0-12764 GCA_045604745.1 Acutalibacteraceae bacterium
CCGGCCTTGCTTTCAATGAGCTTGCGAGCCTCTTCCGCCTGTTCGTCGCTTATGCCCTCACCGTAAATCAGGGTGATGAAGGAAGTTTCCTTCTTCATCATCTGACGGGTGAGCTTGACGACAGCCTTGACAGGATTGCGGTCAAGGAAAACCAGCTTGCCATTGTCCAGAGCGAGGATATCGCCCTCCTTGATGCGCTTGTTGTCAAAGTCGGAGTTGCGGGCGGCATAGGTGATCTGACCGGTGCCAACCTTCTCAGCGGCCTTGTACATGTCGATGGAGTTGATCTCATCCTCGGCATCGGGATCGTAGGCCAGCATGGCGGCAATGCCCTGGGGAATGGTTCTGGTGGGCAGCACCACGACACGGCGGTCGGCAATGGGAACGCACTGCTCGGCAGCCATGATGATGTTCTTGTTGTTGGGAAGAACAAAGACGGTGGAGGCAGGAGTTGCCTGAACAGCCCTGAGGATGTCATCGGTGCTGGGGTTCATGGTCTGACCGCCGGTAACAACCTGCTGGCAGCCAAGGTCATGGAACAGAGCACACAGTCCCTCGCCTGCTGCAACGGCAACAAAGCCCAGAGCGCCCTCTACCGGATCAACGCGCTCAGCTGCGGGAGCAGGAGCGGGACCGCCCTTGCCGGCGTTCTTGTGCTGCTCACGCATGTTTTCGATCTTGGTGGTAATGAGCTGACCGAATGTCAGACCGCAGGTAATGGCGTTGCCCGGAGTATCGGTATGGACGTGGACCTTGATGATCTCGTCGTCATCGACCACCACGACGCAGTCGCCGATGGTCTCAAGATAAGCGCGCAGCTCCATGGCGTCCTTATCGTTTTCTTTTTCCACGATAAATTCGGTGCAGTAGGTGAAGTTGATGACCTCGTCAAACTCGGCCACAATGCTCTTGAAGGAATCCTCGTCCTCAGCCTGAGCGCCCTCATTCTTCTGACGCTGGACGATGCCCTCACCGTTGAGGGCAGCCTGCATGCCGCGGAAAATGCAGCACAGGCCCTGTCCACCGGCATCTACAACACCGGCACGCTTGAGAACGGGAAGCAGATCGGGAGTGGTCTGAAGAGCCTCTTCGGCGGCCTCACAAATGACCTCCCAGATGGCAATGGGATCATTGTTGCCGGCAGCAGCTATGCGAGCCTTTTCCGCGGCAACACGGGCTACGGTGAGTATGGTACCCTCGGTGGGTTTTATGATAGTTTTGTAGGTTGCGTCAACACCCAGGGTCAGCGCTTCGGCAAATTCCTTTCCGCCTGCCTCGGTAACGTCCTTGAGTCCCTTGGAAAAACCACGGAACAGCAGGGAAAGGATGACGCCGGAGTTGCCTCTGGCACCGCGGAGCATCATGGATGCGGCCTTGTCGGCAACCTGAGAAACATTGCTGCTGTCAGCCATCTGAAGCAGTTCGGTACGGGCAGCGGACATGGTCATGCTCATGTTTATGCCGGTGTCTCCGTCGGGAACCGGAAAGATATTGAGCTTGTCTATCTCATGTCTGTCGTTTTCAATGGCATTGGCACCGGAAATGATCGCATCGCGCAATACTGCACCTGTAATAGCCAATATACTCACTCCTTATGGATGATTCTTTAGGGAAGCACTGAACAATCCTGCGCGTCGGCCGCGATTCGGTCAGTGATTCTCATAGTTCGCAGGACATAGTATAGCATAGAAAGAAATCAATTACAATATTTAATTTCTTATTTTCTTACATTCATTGATTTCTCACACACTGCCTACTGTGTCGCCAGAGCCACATCCCAGTCCTCCATGCCCCAGAACGGGTCGCTTTCCGACACATTCATTGCCGCACTGAGTGAACGGGAATAACACACTATTCCCAGCCGGTAGCATACGGGAATAAAGGGCATTTCGGTCTCAAAGCACTGTATGACCGTTTCCATGCCCGACTGACCGTTGAGATAACCGTTCCATGCGTCGATGGTCTGCTGCGGAGTGTTGCCATAGTAAAGACCGAGATTCGGGGTGAACAGCTGGGAAAAATCCATATTGTTGAACAAGGCATACTCAGCAAGGTAAAGATCGTATTCGCCCATGGCGATTCGCCGGGAAAGCGTGGCAAAATCCACCGGCTCGATGGTGATGCCTATGCCCACATCCTCCAGCTGCAGAGCTATCTGCTCTGCCACCGAAATATGATGGAGATTATCGCGGTTGACTATCAGGTTGTATTCAAGGTACTGTCCCTCTCCGTTATAGCGGTGATAGCGGCGGGTATCGTCTTCGTTGATGAAACCATCACCTTCAAGGGCGGAAACAGCTGAAGTGACCGAGGACAGCGTGGAACCGCTCTGCGCCGCAGCAGCCTTGGGCCAGGAGGTGGTCAGCGGTCCGGTGGCAGCATAAGCGCGTCCGGCAAAGGAAGCGGTTATGATGTCTTCTCTGTCCAGTGCAAAGGACATGGCCTTGCGCACGGCAGTGTTCACCAGCGTGGGATTTGCCGTGTTGACTCCGATGTACACAAGGTTGTTTATATCCACTGTGGAGTAGTTTGCGTTGACGCGGCTTGGGTAATAGGTCGCGTTGTAACGCAGGTCGGTATAGTAATAACTGATGGTGCCGATCTCAACGCTGTGCACGATGCTTTCCACCGTGGGCATGGATACCAGCGAGATGCGCTGCATGTTTGAGGCGTTGGTCTTGAACCATTTTTCGTTGCGCAGCAGATAGGTGCCGGTAAGAATGTCGCTGTAATAGACGTACCGTCCGCTGCCTACTGGCGTCGCTCCGTTAAGATCGGTCTCGGATTTGATGATCGGGAAATCCAGCAGCATATATGCTCTGGGGTCTGGATTATTCAGGCGGAAATATACCTTGTTGCCCGAACCGCTGCAGCTCTGGATGTTGGTCAGCGCATCGGCATAGCGTGAACCCTCCGCAATGGCTGCCTCATAGGAATACACCACATCCTTGGCAGTCAGATCTGAGCCGTCGGAAAAAACAAGTCCGTCACGCAGAGTAACTGTGATGGCTCGATTGCCGGTGTACTCCACGCTATGTGCTATGACCATTTCCGCTTCATACTCCGAATTGACCGTTATCAGCTGATCATATACCAGCTCGGTCATGGTGGCGTTAAGGGTGGAGCTGCACATAAAGGGATTGATCGAATCCTCTTTGGAATACGGAAGCGTAAAATTACTTGTGGTAGCGTTTCCGGTGACGTTATCTTCCGTTCCGGTCAGCTCCACAGCTCCATACAGCTCTTCTATGAGCTGTTCGCGTTCGGCATAGGTCTGGTCACCGCTGCTGCATCCCGCTGCCGTCAGACCGAGGGACACCGTAAGTGCCATGGCCGCTCCGCTCATTATTATGCTCTTTATCCTGTGTTTCATCTGCATCTTCTCCGTATGCGCATTTGTGCGTGCTGTTTGCTTACCCTTTATTTTAACACAACCATATATGAATAATGTCAAATATCTGTGAACTTGCTTTGTGAGAATTCATGTTATCTGATGTCCAGACGCTCTGCCGACAGTGTTTTTCCTGTCTGGTCATCCAGATGGAAAATAACAGCGTTGAGCATGCATGGTCCATCGGCATACTCCAGCCTTGTGGGCATGTGTGTACGCATAAAGGCGACCGCCAGCTCCGGCCTGACTCCAAGACAGGAATGTATGGGGCCGGTCATGCCAACGTCGGTGATGAACCCTGTCCCCTTTGGCAATACCTGCTCATCTGCCGTCTGCACATGGGTATGGGTGCCGAATATGGCAGAAACCCGTCCGTCCAGATACTCTGCCAGTGCACGCTTCTCCCCTGTTGCCTCGGCATGGAAATCAACAATGGTGAATTTGCAGTCGTTCTGTGCAAGAATCTGATCCATTGTTTCGAAGGGACAGCGCAGGGCATCCTTCATGCCCACATTGCCCATGATGTTGATAACGCGGAGCTGCCTGCGTCCGAAGTCCAGTATCTCCACACCTCTTCCCGGCACTCCGGCAGCGTGATTCGCAGGACGTATGACCGGCAGATTTCCGTCGTACATGTCGTAGCTTTCCCTACGCTGGAAGCTGTGGTTGCCGGTGGTTATACAGTCGGCTCCTGCGGTGAATAAAGCATCGGCAGAGTCAGGAGTAATGCCGTTGGTGTCAGCAGAATTCTCTCCGTTGACTATGACCGCGTCAATTCCCTTCAAGCGCTTGATCTGACTCAGATGGCGACGAAGAAAATCACAGCCCGTCCGTCCGATGACGTCACCTACACACAGTACATTCATTCAGCCATTCTCCCGGCAAATTCAATCACCAGCCCGGCACAGTGCTCCGCTGCTTTTGCCGCAAAGGTAGTGTAATCCATGCCGGCGCTGCCGTCGGCATTGTCGGAAATGCAGCGTACTGCGGCAAACTTTACCTTGTTCATCATGCAAACCTGAGCGATGGCTCCGCCCTCCATGTCGCATGCGGCAGCTCCGAACTGCTGGGCTATATATTTTGCTTTATCGTGGTCAGCTATGAACTGGTCGCCGGTGGCTATCTGCCCGCGGCGAGCTTCGGAGGATATTTCGCAAATGGTGTTTGAAAGCCGGCGGGAACACACCATTTCCACCACTCCCAGCTCCGACACCAGTCCGGGAGGATCGCCCAGAGCGGTGGTGTCTATATCGTGCTGAATGAACGCATCAGCCACAACGATGTCGCACTGACGCAGATCACTCATAATGCCGCCTGCTACACCGGTGTTGATAACGGCATCCACACCAAAGCTGCTTATGAGCAGCTGGGCGCACACCGCAGCGCAAACCTTTCCGATTCCGCATCGGGCCACAACGACTTCACATCCATTGAGCGTACCCCTGTGGAAATCTATTCCGGCGATCTGCGTGGTCTGAGCGTCGTTCATGGCCTCCACAATTCTGGCGACCTCTATCTCCATTGCTCCGATGATTCCAAGCATGTTCTGTCTCCCTTTATATATAGTTTTGTCCCGCACTGCCATGCGGTGTTATTGTCAGCTGTTCTGTCCGTTTCCTCCAATCAGCTTTTTCAGCTTTCTTGGAAGTGCAGTAATGGCTGAGCCAACCTTGTACAGCGTGGATCCTCTGAGGTCTTCGAGCTCGCCGCTGACTCTTGCCCTTGCGTGCTCCTTTTCCCTGAGCTGTTCACGGAGCTGGTCTATTTTAGCCTGAAGCGCCTCAGTCTCTGCCGTTCTTCTCTGCTCTGCATCAACAAGCTTCTGCTCGTAATTTTCACAGCGGGCTTCGTACTGTTCAAGACGCATGGCGTTGAAGTGAGCTCCGTCCTCGTAGAAAATCATTGCCGCCTCGAAGGCCTTGTCCGGTTCCGGCAGCACTGACATCTTCCTTCCGGCTATATTGTCAATAACCTGATCCCATCTGGAAGCGACTGCATCACGGCTGTTCAATGCCGCCACGGACTTTGCCTGCGCAGACATACGGTCTCTCATTTCCCTGTCGGCGAGCAGTCTGAGCACTTCAGCCGCAGCAGATGAGCGGTCGCAGCGCTTGACCGCAATCGTGCCGGCACTCTCTCTGCGCTCTCCGGGCAGAGCATACATTACCGTCGGGACGCCCATCGTCCTCGCTGCTCTGAGCACTGCCGGTTCCGTAGCCGCACCTTTGGTCATCAGGTGGACTGCTGCGTCGGCGAAAATTCCATAGTCAGGGCGAAGCCTGCGTACAGTGATTCCCTCCGGCAGACTATCCGCTATGCTCTCGGTGCTGTCTATTCCATCAACGTACATGAGCATGCGGGCAGCAGAGAGACCCTTCTTTATCAGGCTGAATATTTCACATGCCTCTCCGATCTCTCTTTCATTGCCCGCCCATACGACAGCATTGGCTGATGCTCTTCCTCCGCTGCGGCCGCCCATCAGGCGAATTGCCGGAAACGGAATGTGCTCGGCTCTGACGCCCAGTTCACCCAGCATTCTCTGCTGCTCCTGAGCATCGGTCACTACGATGTCAGCCAGTCGCAGCGCAATAAGGCTGCTGTTCTGCCGCGAACAATCCAGCATTGCATCGCACAGCGTTCCTGCAAGCAGTGCAATAACGGCGACACCTCTCATCCTGCAGTGCAGCACTATCTGGGTGAATCTTCGGCTGTGCGCAGACACGACGATTGCTTCAAGTCCGTTTTCTTCTATTACTTCGTCCAATCCACAGGCAAAGGTGTATTCGTCAATATTTTCATCAGCTGTAAGAGAGTCCCCTGTACAGACTGCCTTTGCCGACGAAACGACAGTTGATGCCGCAGTCTTGCTGACGCCTATAAGTGTGGCCGAATGGTTGACCGCAATGCAATCAAGCACCTCAGTCATAACGAAAAGCTCCTCGGCGGACTGACTGTTCATGACTGCAACGCCTACATTCTGCAGCACTGATCGTCTGGTCACAAAGTAGGGCTGCTCCGCAAGCGGACGGATCGACTGCGGGCCGCGCCTGTCGTTAAGCTTTGCAAGCGCTGCGGATAGCTCAGCCGGACGCCATACCTTCATAAGTCCGGACATAATATCAAATCTATCTATGTCACAGGCCTCGTGCCAGCGAAGCACGCAGGAGTAAACGCTCCTGCTTCTCACAGAGTTCACTGTCGCAGACAGCTCTCCTGTGGCATCGGCAAAGTCAGCAAATTCAGCCATTGCCGCAATTGACTGCTCAATGGCTCTCGGTTCCCTGATGCCGGCTGGACTGGCGTAGTAAACCGGTGTAACCTCGCCTGCGTAGACCTCCGCGCTGCGGCAGAGAAGGAAATATTCGTACAGACTGCCGCCGTCAAAGGTATCTGTTACATGATAGTACGCTCTGCGGCTCATGCGCGTGCTGAAAATGCAGCTGTGAAGGTCACCGAGCGGGATATACTCCTGCCTGAACTGATGAGGCAGGATTCGTGTGTTGCGCAGCTGTCCGGCGTATCCGGTAAATCTTTCCTCAGGACTTCCTGCGCCGTCCGGCAGAATACCTCCGGTGAACGAAAGAATGTCTGCATCTGCCTTTTCGGCGCGTTCATAAAGCTCCTGGCATGCGTCACCAGCGAGAATGCCGTCCGCTTCGGGGAATATGCAGTATTCTCCTCTGCAGTCAAGTACAGCAGCGCGACGTGCCATCGCCGGACTGCAGCTGCCGTCCAGTCTGAGTAATTTCAGTCGGCTGTCCTTCCCGGACAATTCTTCAATTATCCCGGCTGATTTGTCTGAGGATCCCAAGTCGGCACAGATTATTTCAATTGCCTTTTCTGTCTGTGACAGCGCACTTGACAGGCATCGTTTAATGGTCCGTTCGTTATTCTTGACCGCAATTATGATCGACACTTTAATTCCGGTCTTTTCATTTACATAGCTGCGGTTTGTGCGGTATTTCTGGCAGAAGGCATCCTCCGGCTCATGATCGCGTGAATCATTCATGCGGCCAAGCAGAGTATCTTCCGGGTGCTCCTCACCACCGACATTGTTGTATCGTTCCAGCACTGCCGCCAGCTGGCTATCATTTCCGGTAAGGTTGTGCGCATAGAGCGTGTCACCGCTCTGCGTGCCTTCCACATACATCAGGCGTGTATTTTCTACAGCCTGCACCACCGGTACATCTGCCAGTGTGAGCATGCACTTAATCCATACGTCGTCCGCTTTGGGACAAAGGCTCATGAAAGCCTGTTCGTCAAAGGTCTCCTCCGGCAGTATTCCCGGCGGGAACAGTGTTCCTGCACCGGTCGTGGGGAACAGCGCCATGCGCGGGCAGTTGAGGAGGCCGGAATACTCCGGTTTCCAGTCGTTATACGGCAGAGGCTTGCCTGTTTCATCAAACAGCATCAGGTGGCTGCGCGTTGTGCACACGCAATCGGGATGGTTTTCGTACGCCTCAAGCAGGCTTTCCACCATGTCGATGCGATATATTATATCATCATCGGCGGTAATGATAATGTCATCCGGCCATTTTTTTGCCGACGGAATAAGCTTTTTATATGATTTTATATCATGGCACCATTCTATGCTGAGGCCATGCTTTTGCAAAGACAGAAGCTTTTCCGGCAGCCCCTGCTCTTTGTCGGGAAATTGCTCTTCGGCAAGCCACAGCACTACCATGTCTGGCTTACGTGTCTGGTGCAGAAGAGATTCAATTGATATATGAACGCGGTCGATGCGGCCGGGATAGGTCGTGAGCGACACTATAACCCGCGCATTTTCTGCTTTGTTTTCAAATTCGGTTGAGGACGTATTATTCATATTTTCCTCCGATCGGGCAATAAGTAAAAGCCATGGCAACGAGAGCATTTCAGCTTCGTCGCCATGGCCTCGTTTGCAGTTAGCACCGCATAATTGCGGCTGAAATTGAGATGTCGCACGGATCCTATTAGAACCCGTGCGACATTCGTTAGTCAGTTATCATATCAGCCAAAGCTGAAATTTTAACTTGAGTTTTATCAATAACTTACTTCAGAAGAGTAGCATTGACAGTAGCATCGCTCAGAGCATCGGGGCCGCCGAAGACGTAGACGTTAGTCAGGTCGAGGCCAGCAGCGTACTCAGCAGCAGCAGCATTGACATAGCCATTGTCGAGCAGGACAACGGGAGCGCCGACGAAAGCAGCGAAGGGGCTGCCAGCCAGAGCATCGGGGAAGTCCTTACCGGTAGCGAAAGCAACAGCCTTGCCGGTGTAGACATCAGCGAAGTACTCAGCGATTGCAACGCCAGTCTCATATCTGGTGTCGCCAGCAACTCTCTCAACAGAGAGGCCCAGAGTCTCAACAGCGGTCTCAATGTCAGCAGCAACAGCAGCCTCACCACCGAGGATGATAGCCTTGGTTGCCTTAGCTTCATCGATGAAGCTCTTGACGGAGTCAGCCAGACCGTTGGTGACATAAACTACGGGGATACCCTTGATGGCAGCAGCAGAGCTGACAGAGAGAGCATCAGCGAAGTTAGCGCCGTTGGTCAGGATGATGGTGTCGGAGTAGCCCTTGACAGCAGCAAGCTGCTTGGCAACTGCGACGGAAGTCTCGACACGGTTGGTGCCTTCGACAGCAGTGATAGCAATGCCCATAGCCTTCAGCTCAGCGCGGACAGCAGCAGAAACTGCAGACTCGCCGCCGATGACGTAGACAGAAGCAACCTTGTTCTCAGTCAGGAAGGTCTTGGTAGCAGTGGGCAGGACGTTGGCAGTGGTCAGAACGATAGGAGCGTTCAGAGCATAAGCCAGGGTGCCGCCAGCCAGAGCATCGGGATAGTTGACGCCGCTGGTCAGAACAGCAACGTTCTTGTAGTTCTCGCCCAGAGCGGTAACATAGCTGTTGGCGATCAGAGCAGCAGTAGCATATCTGTCAGCGCCGCCGAGACGGACATTGACAACCTCAGCCTTGCTGTCTTCAACGTTCAGAGCAGCACCGGTGATGGTGATGCCGTTAACGGTGATGGTGAGGTTCTTGCCGTTGTCAGAACCAGCGAGGATCTGGCCATCAGCATAGTTAGTGGTGATGCCGTAGGAAGCAAAGCTGTCATAAGGAACCTTGACAGTAGTGCCGTTGGTGTAGGTCAGCTCAACAACCATGTCGTGGAGGTCAAGCTTGTCGCCGGAAGCGAACTTAGCATCGTGGAGACCAGCCTGATCCAGGATCTGGGCAGCAACGATCTCGTTGGTTTCGGTCTTGAAGAAGTAGAAACCGTCGGTCATGGACTCGGGAGCACCGCTCATTTCAACAGCGATGAAAGCATCGCCCTTAAGTCCGGCAGCGAGCTGGAGATAGAAGTTGTCCTTGGTATCGATGGTAGCATCAGACTCGATGGAGGTGTCATAACCGCCGTCGATCTTCCAGTAGGAATCAGCGCACAGGTCGCCGAGAACGAGGGTGTTGAACTTAGCGATAATGGCATCAGCATCAGCGATCTTGTCAGCAGTGGTGTTGTAGCCATCAACCCACAGCTCGGTGTAGGTCAGGGTGTGACGGTTGAGATACTTGCCGGAAACGGCGTTCTGGATGGTGTAAGCTCTCTCGTTAACGTCGAACTTGATGTTCCAGGCGTCAGACAGATCAACATTCTCAACGATCTTGCCGTTGTAAACAGTGATGTAACCAGCATCGAGGGTGGAGATTTCGAAAGTGGAAGCAACGCTATCGTTGTCCTTACCGTTGACATACTCAGTTCTAAATCTGGACTGAATGTCAGAGGTGATGATAGCCATATCGACATACTGACCCTTAACAGTGAGGTCAACTTCTCTGTCGAGGTTGGCGATGACATAGGTACCATCGAGAAGCTTGCCGGTCAGCAGAGAATACTCGTTCTTAGCCTTGGCAGTAACTTCCAGAGCCTTGTCGCAATCGTCCTTGTAGCCGTTGTAGTAAACGGTGAACTTCTGATCGTCATCATTCTTGACGGTGAGAGTTCTGCCGGTGTAGTTGCAGCCGATACCATACTGCTCGAAGAGCTCGTAGGGGATGCAGGCAACAATCTTGTCGTCGTTGATGAGGTTGACAACCATGCCCTTGCCGTCGAACTTCTCGCCCTCGACATAGCTCATCTTGTCGGGATTCTTGGCGATCTCGATGTCGTCAACATAAGCAGTGGTAACTTCGTAGAGAGCAACCTTAGCTGCGTTCTCAGCCTTGGTCTCGATGTAGCCGTAGCCGGCTTCGTTAACTGCGAAGTACAGAGTAACGGTCTCGTAAGTGGGCTCGGTAGTACCATTAGCCTGCTTGATTTCGCCGTTCTGTACCTTATAGGTGATGTAGAGCTGGCCCTTCTCGTTGAGGTTCCAGGTGGTGAAGTTGACAGGATTCTTCTCTGCCTTCTCAACATTCTCGGTAACAGCAGCATCGCTGATCAGGACAGGCCATGCGCCGTTGGCAACCTTACCGGTAACGTCGGAAGCATCCAGATATGCCTTAGCATTGTCCAGAGTAGCATTGGGGGTCAGAGAAACGATACCTTCCTTGGCATCAACGACAGAAAGGTCATCGAGCTTCCAGAGAACTTCTTCGATCTCAAGATAATCAGCCTTGTCGGCGAAGTACTTGGCGTTGATCTTCTCCAGCTGCTTGTTGAAGTCGGCGATAACAGTGCCGTTGACTTCGATGCCTTCATAAAGAGCAACAGGATTGTAGGACAGCTTGGTGCCGATGTGATCCTTGTCAGCTTCGCGGGAAGAAACCATCTCGCCGTCAACAAGAATGACATACTGAGCGCTGGAGCTGAGCTTGAAGAGGTCAGTGGCCTCGTAGCCGGACTCCCAGAGGTTGGGCTCGACAAACAGCTTGATGCCGGTGTCGAACTTGTTCTCGCTGTTCTTGCCGTAGGTGAAAACGATGTTTTCGAGGTTGTCGGCAATGGTCAGAACCTGACCCTGTTCGAGATCGCGGCCGTCAGCAAACTCGCAGCCGAGGCCCCAATAGTTGAAAGCGTCCTCAACATCGTCAAAGCTACCGGTCATGTCGCCGGTCTGTGCAACAGCAGTGCCGTTGACAGTCAGGGTGACGTAAGCCTTGCTGGCCTTGTCAGCGCTGCCGTCAGCTTCGATTTCCTTGATGGACTGTACGGTCATCTGAAGCTTAAGACCATCAAAGTCAAAAGTATCATTGACATCGTACTCGGTCTTGGGCTCATTGATGAGAGACAGGCCCGTGACCACGTAATCAGGATCCAGAACGGATCCGGCGAATGCTGTCATCGGCAGAACCGAAACCAGCATCAGGGCTGCAAGCAGAACAGCAACGATCTTGCTTGCAAATTTCTTAGAAGCATTAGTTCCCATTTGTTTTAGTACCTCCCAAAAAGATTTTTGATGGATCAAATGCTCATGCAAACACACCGGGCCCGAAGACCTGTGTGATTTGACCTTTGTGGATATCTGCATCAGCAGACGGGAAATCGGCTATGCTGCCTCGGTTTTACATAAACCGCCGACATGATTCTTTGTTTTGCTTGAATCATGGGATTCGAGGGTTTACATATGTCCGCGCACGGACCCCTTGCAACACAACCATCGCAGTATATTATATCTGCCTGTTACCCCTGTGTCAAGAGATAAGTGGTAAATATAATAATTTTTTACAATTTTAGAGCAAACAACTCCCTTTTCGGCAGCTTAATCAATAGCTTTTGCCCAATTTGCCGCCTGAGCGGTGCGCCGATGCGTAATCCGACCAGCCGCCAAAGGTGTTGTTTGACTACTATTTGTATTAGCAGTTGGATTTTATCACATATTTTACCGCTTGTCAAACCATATTTGACCATTTCCAGTATTTTACTTCCGGTTTTTCGTTCGCTGTGCTGCTGCTTTCTGTTCCCGGCTTTGTCAGCAACACTTTGCATGTGTCATATCCTGCCTTATATATAATGTATATAACGCACCCGCCGTCCCGGCGCAAAAAGGTCTTGACAAATGTCTGTATTGCGCTAAAATAATATTTTGTATGCGTATAGTCTGTACGCAGTAAAATTCACAGGCCGCTGTTTGCGGCAGAAAGGCTGATGTATGGTGTCAACCGCGGCATTTATTATAGGTATGGTCGTTCTCGGACTGTGCGTTGTTGTGGCAGCGCTTCTTCTGTCCGGAGCAATAAACGGTGCTGCTGCCGCTCTCAAGGAAAGCGCACCTCAGTCGCTCCAGCAGCCCACACTTTCTTTCCTCACCGAATACGACGCTGCCGATTATCTCGGCATTTCTCTCAATGAGCTTGATTACATACGCAACAACGGCATGCTTGACGGAGCCTTTATCGCCGTCACCTCGCTTGAGCAGACCGGCGAGGAGACTTATTATAATTATAAGGACGA
>JAZUOR010000054.1:0-3180 GCA_045604745.1 Acutalibacteraceae bacterium
CGGTGCAATTCTTGAGGGAATTATTTCCTCAGGCATTCAGCAGCCCGAAAGTATTGTTCTTTATGATATATTCCCCGAAAAGGCTCAGCGCTTTCTGGAAAAAGGCTGCGTCATGGCCTCGTCCGAAAACGAGCTTGTCAGAGAGTGTGACACGGTCATACTTGCCATCAAGCCTCAGGGATTTCCGGATCTGCTGAAGAAGATCAAGGATGACCTTGATGAGAGCAAGCTGGTCATTTCCATCGCCGCCGGCATAGGCATTGATTTTATCAACGACGCTGTCGGCAGGACTCTCCCTGTAATCCGCGTTCTTCCCAACACACCGATGCTTCTTGGCTGCGGCGTTTCGGCAATAACTTATCGCGCTCCGGTCACCGCCGAGCAGTATGAATTTGCCTGCCGTATCTTCAGGTCATGCGGCAGTGTGTATTTTGTTGCGGAGGATAAATTCAACGAGATAATCTGTGTTCACAGCTCCAGTCCGGCATATGTTTTTCTTATGATCAAAGCCATGGCAGACAGTGCGGAGAAGCAGGGAATTGAACGCAGTCAGGCTCTTGAAATGATCACCGGCACTTTTATCGGAGCAGCAAAAATGGTCGAGCAGTCCGGTGCTTCCTGCGATCAGCTCATACAGATGGTTGCTTCAAAGGGCGGTACCACCGAGGCTTCCCTGCGCAGCTTTGAAAATGACGGTTTTTGCGGCATTGTTGATAACGCGATGCAGGCCTGTACCAGACGCGCCATTGAGCTGGGCAAAAAAGATTAAGCCGATTTCAGTTATATTTTTTGGTCTTCCGCAGTAAGCATGTCCCAAAGGATGTGTTTGCTGTTATGGATAACGCAGTATTGGTTCTGCCGGAAAACCGGCTCAGGTATTTTGCTCCTGTTTTTGTCTGTGTGAGTCTCATCGGCGTTATCACCGGTGCGGTTGTCTTTTCAATGACATTCAGTGACTGTGATGTATACGCTTATATTGATTCCCTCAGGCTTTTGCCCACCGGCTTTCCGGAGTCTCTGATATATTATCTTCGCAGAGATGCCATAGCACTGAGCGCTGTGCTTCTGTGCTCGGTGTCGGCTCTGGGCTGGCTGCTGATTCCTTTGGTGTTTGCGTATCTGGGGCTGGGGATCGGTGTTGGAATGTGCTGCCTTGTCGATTCTCTTGGCATAGACGGCGCAATATATGCCGCTCTGTCGCTGTTCATCCCGTATATCATTTCCCTTACAGCTCATATGACAGCTTCAAGGGATGCTTTCTTTGTTTCGTACAGCCTTTTTCTGTCTGTGATTGGCAGAAAAGCATATAGATACAGTATCTGTCCTCTGTTTGTAAAGCTTCCTCTCTGCGCTGCGATTGCAGTGTGCGGGGCTGCTTTCTACGCCTGGTCGAGAGGGCAGACGTACTTGATTTTAGGTTAGGAGTGTCATGATGTCAGATTTTGTCGAGCAGTTTCAGAATTACCTCGTTGAGAACAAGGGTGTGTCTCAGAACACGCTTGAATCATATATGCGTGACGTCAATCAGTATATAGGTTTTCTGAACGGTAACGAAGAATATATAAGCGAAACCGCCGATGTTCAGGAAAAAGGTATTCAGGCTTTCATTGATCATCTGCGCGCAATGAATAAATCTGCAGCCACCGTGACCAGAATGCTTGCGTCTGTGCGCTCATATTATCAATATCTGATGCAGTCGGGCGTTGTTCAGAGCAATCCCGCAAAACAGATCAAGCTTGAACGCACAAAGAAAAAAGTGCCTGAGATCCTTACGGATAAAGAAATTCTGCTGCTTCTCTCAATGCCTAATGCCAAGGACCCGAAAGGGATCAGAGACAAGGCTATGCTTGAGCTGTTATATGCAACCGGAATACGGGTATCCGAACTGATAAACCTCGACGTAGATGATGTTAGATGCAAAAAAGGCGAACGCGGAGAGGTCGTCTGCCGCGGAGCCAAGGCAACCAGAACCATTCCAATGCATCAGACTGCTGTTGACGCTTTGCTTGAATACAAGAACAACGTCAGACCCTTGCTGGTTACTCCGGAGAGCGGAGATGCTCTGTTTGTCAACCTGAATGGTGCAAGACTTTCACGTCAGGGCTTCTGGAAGATTTGTAAAAATTACGCCGAGGAGGCAAATATCAAGAAGGATATCACTCCTCATACCCTGCGCCATTCCTTTGCCTTACATCTATATCAGAACGGCGCTTCACTTCATGATCTGCAGGCTATGCTGGGTCATGCAGATATAAGTTCAACGCAGATGTATGCCAATATTTCCAGAAAATCCGGCTGCAATGATGTATATGATCGCTGCCACCCTCTTGCGGTCCGGACAAAATAGTGCTATAATATTTACATAGTTGGATATTCCCGTTGGAATACTTAATTCAGAAGGTAGTAAAAGGATTGATATATAGCCCATTAGTACATCCCGGAAAAACGCATCGGAACCGTTTAGGCGGTTTCGATGCGTTTTACTTTGCTAAAGTGCGTTATCTTGTGCAAACGGCTAATATTGGGATTATACCAATCTAAATGTTGTGTTTACCTGCTTTACGTGGTATAATAAGCTGAATATTCAGATAATGGAGGCAGCAACGGATGAGTTCCGCAGCACCCGGAAAGAAAAACACCGAATACGGCAACGAGAGCATATCCGCCCTTAAGGGTGCGGACAGAGTCAGAAAGCGTCCGGGCGTTATCTTCGGCTCGGATGGCATAGAGGGCTGTCAGCATTCGGTTTTTGAAATACTGTCCAACTCCATCGACGAGGCACGACAGGGACATGGTCAGAAGATAATTCTGACGCGATATGAGGACGGCTCCATCGAAGTGGAGGATTTTGGACGCGGCATTCCCGTGGATTACAACCCGAACGAGCAGAAGTTCAACTGGGAGCTTGTTTTCTGCGAGCTGTATGCCGGCGGCAAGTACCAGAACGACAGCGGTGAAAACTACGAATACTCTCTGGGTCTTAACGGCCTTGGTCTGTGCGCCACCCAGTACGCTGCCGAGTATATGGACGCCGATATCCGCCGCGACGGTTTCCGCTACACCCTGCATTTTGAGAAGGGCGAAAACATCGGCGGCATGAAGAAAGAGGAATACAACAAGCGTGATAGCGGCACACGTATCCGCTGGAAGCCCGATCTTGAGGTTTTCACCGACACCAAT
>JAZUOR010000055.1:0-4239 GCA_045604745.1 Acutalibacteraceae bacterium
CCTATCTGCCTATGGAGCAGCTTGCGACTGTTGGGAAAGGCAACACGCAAAAGCTTTCCAATATCGCAAAGAGAATAGATGGAGTCAAATTAGGGATTACGGTATTTCAGTATGAGTCAGATAAGTTTTCCATATCATTCAGATCAAACGGTGAATTGGACTCGTCCCTTATCGCAAAAGCGGTTGGTGGTGGCGGACACAGAAGTTCGTCCGGAGCCAGTGTTGTAGAAAGAAGCTGCACCAGACTCATAGAGCGTTTGCTATCCATCGTTCCGAAAATCTACACATAACAAACAGTATCCAAACCGTTCAGAACCTACAGCAAAGGAGCTGTCGCAGAATGCCAAATCTGCGACAGCTCCTTTGCTGAGAAGTATTATAGTGTTTAGCGAAGAGGTCTTGCGGTTTATAGATTAACCCACATAGCTGGTCTCACGCCAATCTCATCACTGTTCGAATCTATTTCAAACAGTTTTCCGTTACGGGAGACGCACATCACCATATCGCTTGTGGATCCTATTGTTCTGGTCCACCAAGCAGCTGACTCATGATATATGATAATAGGGTCATCTTTATCTCCTGACCCCCAATTATAAATCATAGGCTCAACTGCAACTGCGGAACTTTCCGTTTTAAAGTATTTCTTAATTTCATCAACGCTTAGCAGGAAAATCTTATCAAGCGCTTGCTTTCCGCTACCATTGCTCGCTGCATTGCGGGTTGTGACGATCTTGATACGCTCTTCATTGGTGAAAGAACCCTCGTAAAAGTCCTTGTTGAGCCATTTTCTTAAGTACGAATCATACCATGAGGTTTTATATCCATGCCCAAGCATTGGGCAGGCCGCGAAACCCTCCCAGTCAAGTATGTGCCGGCTCACCAACAACGCCATATTCTGTTGTTCGTTCACATCTAAAATCAACCACTCAATTGGAACTCGAACATAGGTGTCCAGTGGCTTTGATCCGTCCGGGATTATATACTCACCGAAAAAGACCGTAGGATATTGGTGTTGCGTAGTGAAATCAAGCATGCTCATATGACCACCTCTTAGATAAATTATCGTATTAATGATTACTTTGGTCGTAAATATATCTGCATACCGGTTTAAGCAGATGGTAACACAACATACTGATTTTTTCAATATCAAAGCTGGTATATTATTCTTTCGGTAAACAGACGTTCACATTCACTAAATCACTTGCAGAACATTATGTTGCACAAGTCAGGACTTCAAATAAGGCACCGTGGGGCTGTCGCGGAAAGTAAGATCTGCGGCAGCCCCGTTTGTGTGCTCGTGTTTTCCGCCGGTAAATCCCTCAAAACGCAAAAGCTTGAAAAGTTTCGGTTTTACATAACTCAAACAAATAGCTATGTTTTGCACAGTCCATTTGTTTATGCATTGACGGACTTACTGCGACAGCTTTATATAAGCGCCGCTGCCCCATTTTGGCAGCGTGATACCGCAAGTATATAGCCATAGCACAGGAATCCCTGCCGCACATGATTCTTCCGGTATATCCACGCACCCATCGGTGATGATCACGATTGAGCTGGGCGGATCGGTGTGCATATGGTTTCTTACATAGTCAAACACTTTACGGATCGATGTTCCTCCGCCTCCTTTGGGGCTGACGGAAAGCACATCGCTGACGCTGTTGAACGGAACGGGAGGGATGACGTCAGCATCAAAGAACCCGATCAGACCGCTCAAACGTCCGTCAAATTGTTCTATAGCCTCACATATTTCAGAGTAGGCAGCGGTGATTTCCTTCTTACTCATGGAGCATGAGGTGTCCACCATGAAGAGGATCTTCTTGACCGAACCGTCCACGGGAACCAGATCAGGGATAAGCACGTCGCTGTCATACCGTCTGTCGGGATGGCAGAAGGAATAGTCCGTCCAATCTTCACAAATGAAATCTGCCAGTACACGCCGCCAGTCTACAGAGCCTTTATGTATGTTTCCAAGGCTGCGCTGCACCCCTGCGGGTACGTTTCCACAGCTGGCCCTGACCATATCGGCGGTCTCACGAACCATTCCGTGAAGCTCTTCGCGTTCTGCGGCGCTCAGAGTTCCCCAGCGGTCATGATTGTCGACCGTTCCTCCTTCGTCAGATTTGTCATCATTGTTGTCGAGCAGCATATGGTATACCTCCTCGGCGGTATGCAGATGCCCCTCCGAGCCGTCTGGTGCAAAATGCATCAATTCTGAGTTATCAATGAAAAAACGCTCAACACCTATTTCGTGCATAATACTGCTGTTCACAACTATATCGCAGGCGACATTGAACAGCCGTCGGTCATAGCAGCTTCCTCTGCTGATGTGATCCAGCGCCACATGCATCAATTCATGCATATTGACAAAGTCGATCTGCTCATCCGTCAGCCGCTCCATAAACTCAGGGCAGAAAACGATATATCTTCCGTCTGTCGCTGCCGTATCAAGGCTCTCATCCAGTGCCAATCGCAGATTCATCAGCAACATCCCAAAGAAAAGGGTAACGGCAAAGCAGACGCGAGCGAGAAGCCTTCATTCTGGTCGCAAATCTTGCGGCGATCTCCTTTGTAATCACAGCCACAACCTCCCTCCATTTTTGTTCAGCCATGTGCGGAAGTCATCCTCCTTGAGCAGCTCACTGCGCATATCGCCGGAACCTTTGCCCTGCAGCATGAGGTAACCTCGGAAGAGAAGCATGGCATAGTCCGCAGGAAGACTTGCACCGAACCGTACCGAGCGTCTGATCTCCTGAATGCCGACCTGCTCTTTGCGTGCATGGGTGATCATCTGCGAAACCAGTGCGTATAGCAGATCTGGCTTTTTGGGGCATTCGACATTCCTGCCGCAGAAGATATCCTTGATATCCGGCAGCTTATCCCAGACCTTCGTCCAGGAGTACAGGGAATTGGCTGCCGCTTTACCCACACAGCCTACGATAAACGGCATGGCGTCCTGAACTGTGCCGCACAGCTTGATCGCGTTGCTTGCCATCTCCCAGGAGCGGGGCGTCGGAAAAGCGAGATCATCGTCAACGGACCCAAACCTCATAAGACTTTCCGGGTCGTAGCTGAGATAACCGACTATAGATAAGTCGATGTCATGCGACAGAGCCCATTCTCTCCATGCGGAAAAATCCGCCTCGATCTGGATGTGGCACAGGCGGTTGGCGAGCGCCTTGGGCATTTTAAAGCTCACAGACCGGTCGCTCACACGGTTTCCGGCGGCTATTACGACGCAGTTATCAGGCAAGGTATGCTCTCCTATCCTGCGGTCGAGCGTTATTTGGTAAGCTGCGGCCTGCACCGACTGGGGGTGCTGCGGTCAGCTCGTCGAGAAAGAGAATGTTTATTACATTCTCGCTCCTGTCCATTTCGAATATCCTCGGGCGCAGCCAGACCGCAAGTTCACGGTTACTGTCCGCAACGGGTATGCCGCGAAGATCCACAGGGTTGAATAGCATGAGACGCACATCGGTGACCATCGTCTTTTTGCCGGTTGCTTTTTCGATTTTCTTCGCCGCGCCGTGAACGCTTTGACTCTTTCCCACGCCGGGCGCTCCCCACAGCATAAGCGACGGGATCTGGCCGGCATGGAAGCCAAGCTCGTTAGCACGCGTGACCAGCATAGTGATCCGGTCGGACAACTCCTGGGCGTTCATTACGCTCATTTCAGTTTCTCTGACTTCGTACATATCAATACTCCTCCCGTTATGCGCTTTGGTAAATGTCCGTCAGTTCCGGCTCCAGGTTATCAACCAGCTTTCGTAATCTGGCAATCTCCGAAAGGTAAGGATCATTAATCTCTACATCAGCTTTCAGCTGCCCCTTCCGCTGCACCAGTTCCGCAAGAACATTGCC
This sequence comes from Acutalibacteraceae bacterium, assembly GCA_045604745.1. Lineage (GTDB taxonomy): Bacteria > Bacillota > Clostridia > Oscillospirales > Acutalibacteraceae > SIG598. The sequence continues at coordinate 3,859 of JAZUOR010000055.1, forward strand.
GGCATGATTAGCTCGTTCCGACAGTCCGTTCGCCGCAATCTGTATACGCCTTATGTTGCCGAACAAGTCATCGCCCATCTTGACTACGGTTCTTTCCTTGCCTCGAAGGATGACCAGAGGCTCCTCCGGGAGCATATTTGCCGGCAGGAGGACATCAAGACCTCTGTAGAAGCCGAACAACCGCTCCTTAGATCTCATCGAATTGTTCGCCAGAGCCTCCAAAAGCTCTTCGCCCATTGCACGGCGCTCGTCCTTATCCGGTTCTTCTGAAGCAGAAACGGTCTCAGCGTCCGAACAAAGATTTTCCATTCGCATACGCTGCCGGGCAATTGCTTCAGGCAATGCTCGCAGTTCGTCATTGATGCGTCTGCGATGGCTGAT
>JAZUOR010000056.1:0-3772 GCA_045604745.1 Acutalibacteraceae bacterium
AAGATGAACGAACATTGCCTGTTCTCCAACAATCCGCACATTTTCTTCGTTTTCCGGTCCGTTGAGCATCTCGTCCTCGCTTGCAAAGCTGGCCAGCCCGGCCGCTTCATTGATACGCAAGCCACGATCGGTTCTCGTTTCTCTGATTGTCCATTCTTTATCCTCGGCAACTGAAATGACATCATCCCAACCGGTACCCATGGGAATCTGATGAAGCACATACGCGCGAACACCTTCATCCGATCGGCTGATCGGAACGGCAAGCCGGAAGATTCCGTACAGTAAAACCGGCAGCAGGACAATTGCTGCAAGAATGCCCAAAAGCCATTTGATTGCTTTTTTCATTTTTCTGATCCTTTCTGTAGTCATATTCAGGTCGACAAATTTGGGGTTGGCTGCCAGTTTAAGTTCTATTTATCAGTCTGTCTGACCTATTATACCACATTATGCTGGAAATTTGCAACAAGAAACCTCCGATGCTTTCGCATCGGAGGTTTACTGGTGGGAGAGGGTGGATTCGAACCACCGAAGTCGTCGACAACAGATTTACAGTCTGCCCCCTTTGGCCACTCGGGAACTCTCCCATATTAAATTGTGCAATGGTGGAGCTGGTGGACGGACTTGAACCCCCGACCTGCTGATTACAAATCAGCTGCTCTACCAACTGAGCTACACCAGCGTTACCACTGATCGCGTCATTTCATATGGCGCTCAATTAATATACAACATCCAACGGGAAATGTCAAGCTTTATTTTTGCATTTCCCGTATATTTTGCAAAAAAGTTTACGGGAAGTCAATCCACCTCAATGAGAGGATATTCGGTTGAATCGGAATAATGCCACCATTCGCCCTTGTAGCCGGTAAATCCGTGTGAGGTCATTACACGCTCCAGCAGGGCCGCGTTTGCGGCGGCGTTGTCAGGAACATCGGAGTAATCCCGGTCAGCCTTTTCCGAGAATTCGTCAAAGCGGCTGGGCATGACCACCTCGCTGCCGTCTGCAATGACCATCATGGTCACGTCGACTGTGTGACCGCGGCTGTGGCTGCAATAGCCGTTTTTGGGGTCGGAAACATAAGTGGGATCCGGACAAAAATCCCACAGTGCCTGCTGGGCGTACAGTGGGCGGTATGCATCCCAGAGAACAAGGCGGTATCCCAACGCGGACAGTTCGTCCTGAGCCGCAGCAAGCTTCTTTACCGTGCCGTATCTGAGGCGCGGCTGAGTGAAGTCGTATATGATCTTGCCGGTGAAATTGTCCGAAGATGCATATTTCAGCTCGACAAAGATCGACGGGATATAATCTGTTACAGGTACCAGGTCGTCATCGGCAGGTAAATTATCCGAAGGAGAAACAGCGGTTGCGTCATCATGCGCGGAAGAAGGAGCGTTGACGGATGATGCAGAAACATCAGCGTCGGAAGCAGCCGGAGAATCAGAGGAAGACACAGCATTGTCGTCAGTCGCAGAAGGAAGCTCCGCTGCAGAGGAGTCCGCGGACGATACAACGTCAGAGGCACTGACCGGTTCGGATTCACATGAACGGCAGGTGCAGCTTATGCAGCCCACTGCTCCCGCAGCAAGAAGAACGACAGCGGCGGCTGCAGCGGCAATTAGAATAGTTCGTTTTTTCCGGTCGGCAAGGATGCCGTCAAGGGCGTCATTGGCTTTTGTGAGCAGCTGGTCGCGGCTCTTTTCCCAGTCGCTCTGTCGGGCGTTGCGGTAATATTTTTTGCTGCGGGGCTGGTCGACTGTGCCATCCCCGGAAAGTCTGGCACCGCAGCGATTGCACACAGATGTATTGTAGGGACTGTAGGCACCGCAGCGGGGGCAAAGCACAGCAGGTCACTCCTTTGTGTGTATTTAAGAAACGGGACAGGCAGCAGAGCCCGACGGTAATAATGCGTAACTCAAACAATAGATTATCACGGAACATGAAAAAATGCAAGCGCTGCACGCTGTTGGCGGGCGGAAAACAGAGAAAACAAAAACCGACCGTTCCTGTTGACGGCAGAACGGTCGGCTGCGATTGTTATTCGTCGTTATTATTTTCAGAAGGAAGATCGTTTGCAGAAAGCATTAACGAAAGGAGTTCATCACGCTGAGACTGTGTGAGCATACGATAGCGCATGACCAGCATTTGTTCGTCGCGGGCAAGATCGCCGACGCGCGTAGGGACGTCGGGGTAGACCGAATTGCCATGCACTGTGAGAGAACGCGGCAGGTCTATCTCCAGAAGGGCATCCAGCGACACTCCGAAGATTTTGCACAGCGCGCGGATATTGTCAAGCGATGGCTCGGTTGTGCCGAGTTCATAGTATGAATAGGTTGAACGGTGAATGTTGAGCAGATCTGCAACAGCTTGTTGCGACATCTCGCACGCGGTACGATATTCCTTTAATTTATCTTTTAACATATGCCTGCAGCTCCTCACCTGAGAGAACGTTTGAATCTATTATACAGTTTTTTCGACAAAACGTTCATTATGTGAAATAATTTTACATAATTCTGGCGTGAAGCTTCGCTGCGTCTCTTAAATAACAGTATTAGGATTCAGATATGCAAAAGAGTGCAGCTGCAAAAAATGCGGCTGCACTCTGGAAAACAATATAGTATGACCGGCTATTTCCGAAGGGCGGAAAGAAAACGGCGCAGACATGCTGCAGGCAATGCGCTACTTCTGCGAACGTGCGTCAAGGAGCAGCTCGTGGCACCGTGCCAGCTCAGAGGGTATATCTATGTTCTGAGGACATTGCTCTACGCATGCGCGGCAGCCGATACAGGCGGCAGCCTGATGTTCGGCGGGAGTGTGATTGAAATACATGTCCGCGTCCCAGCCCAGAACACCCAGACGGGTGTATGCGTTGGCGGCGCTGAAGAGACGTGGGATGGTTATTTCCATAGGACATTTGTTGCAGTAATTGCATCCGGTGCAGGGGACGTGCGGACGGGACATGACCGTTTCGACCACGGCCTTTACGGTCTGCTCCTGAGCATCGGTAAGGGGGACCAGCGGGTTGAAAATGCGGGCGTTTTCCTCGGCCTGTTCAATGGTGGATACGCCGCTGAGGATGACGTTGACCGCAGGATGTGAGGCGACCCAGCGCATGGCCCATTCGGCATTGGATGCGGCGGGGTCGGCTTTGAGAAACATTTCCCGCACATCATCGCCCAGTTCTATCAGGTTTCCGCCGCGCACCGGCTCCATTACTACAATGGGGATGTTGCGCTCGGCAAGGATGTTGTAAAGCTCCTCGGCACAATCGCTGTACCAGTCAAGATAGTTGAACTGGATCTGAACGAAATCCCAGTCAGGCTGATCGTTGAGGATGGAACGCAGCGCATCAGGCGAATCATGGAAGGAAAAGCCTATGTATTTTACCTTGCCTTCGGCCTTGAGCTGACGCTGAAAAACGTCTGCGCCGGACTTTTTGACAGCATCCCAGCGTCCGGCGTTCATTGCGTGGAGCAGATAGAAGTCGATATAGTCCACACCGAGACGGCTGCAGGATTCGGCAAAAATCTCCTCTTTGCGTGCCAGTTGCTCTTCGCCCAGCGGCAGCTTGGTGGCAATGCAGAAAGAATCACGCGGGTAGCGGTCGGTGAGAGCTGCCTTGGCAAGGCGTTCCGACTGACCGTCGCCGTAGACATAAGCGGTGTCAAAATAGCGCACGCCGGCGTTGTAGAGTGTGTCTACCATGCGAATGGCGTGCTCATGGTCGATCTGACCGTCCTTTGTGGGCAGACGCATCAGGCCCATGCCAAGTATGGG
>JAZUOR010000057.1:0-5841 GCA_045604745.1 Acutalibacteraceae bacterium
AGCTGCTGACCGGGCGCACTCATCAGATACGTGCTCACTTTGCCTCGGTAGGGCATCCGCTGCTGGGTGATGGCAAATACGGCACCAACAAACAGAACAAGGGCGGCGGACAGAGCAGACAGGTTCTGTGCTCCTACAGGCTGCGCTTCAGCTTCAAGGGTGACAGCGGAGTGCTGGACTATCTTGCCGGCAGGGAGATACGCCTGAGCGATGTGGACTTTGCCCGGCAGTTTGCCGACGCGCAGGATGTAAAGGTGGTTGACCGCGCAGCACTCAACGCGGTGCTTGGCAGGTGACGGCCTCTTTATTGACAAAAGAGAAGGCAGGAGTTATAATTTTTTCATTCGGCAGCGATGGGCTGCCTGCGGCGGAATCAGTCAGATCTGCACCGCCGGAAAAGGAGTTAACCTATGCTCAGTATAATCATTCCCGCATTCAACGAGGAGAGCGTCATTCCCATCACGGCAAAGACCGTGGCGGAGATAATGGATGGTGCAGACATCCCCTTTGAGATATTGTTTGTAGATGACGGTTCAAAGGACAGGACCTGGGAGTGTATCTGCCGGGAGTCACAGAAGGACGGCAGAATAGTCGGTCTGCATTTCAGCCGTAATTTCGGCAAGGAAGCCGCCATGTTTGCCGGACTGGAGAAGGCGGCGGGCGACTGCTGCGTGGTCATAGACTGCGACCTTCAGCATCCGCCGGAGAAAATCGTGGATATGTATCGCCTCTGGCAGCAGGGCTACGAGGTGGTTGAGGGCATAAAGGAGTCGAGGGGCGAGGAAAAGGCCTCCTACGGCTTTGCCGCCAACGCCTTCTACAGGCTCATAAGCAAGGCGACCGGTATGGACATGTCCAATGCCTCCGACTTCAACCTGCTTGCCCGCAAGGTAGTGGATGCGCTCAACCAGATGCCGGAGCGCAATGCCTTTTTCCGTGCGCTTTCCTACTGGGTGGGCTTCAAAAAGACCGAGGTGTCCTACTGTGTGCGTGAGCGTGCAGCAGGAGAGAGCAAATGGTCCACAAAATCGCTCATCAAATATGCTCTTACCAACATTACCTCCTTTTCCTCCGCGCCTCTGCAGCTGGTCACAATCATGGGCGTGATCATGCTTATCCTGTCCGTTGTGCTGGGTACCATTGCCCTTGTGCAGAAGATAAACGGTCAGGCTCTCGGCGGCTTTACCACAGTTATTCTCATTCAGCTGCTTTCGGGCAGTGCCGTAATGATAAGCATAGGCATCATCGGCTACTACATCTCCAAGATATACGAAGAGATAAAAGGAAGACCCAGATATATCATTTCCGAAATATCCCGTAAGGAAGAAAAATAAAACCAAAATCAGGCACCGGCACCGCTCATGTTATGGGCTGCCGGTGCTTTTGTTTTGCCTTATCTGATGTGAAAAAATATTTTCGGTAAAATATAATTTATATATTGACATATTGTGCGGCACACACTATAATGAGATCAACAACAAAGGATGTCACACACGAAAGGGGGATAACAATGGACATTTCCGAAATCGTCTCCGGTCTTGTGCTGGAGCTGCGCCGCGGTACCATAGTGCTGTGTACGCTCAAAAAACTGGAGCAGCCCATGTACGGCTACAGTCTTGTCAGTGAGCTGACCGACAGCGGAATACCGGTGGAGGCCAACACCCTTTATCCCTTGCTCAGAAGGCTGGAATCTCAGGGGCTTCTTGAAAGCCGCTGGGAGACAGGGGAGAGCAAGCCGCGCAAGTATTACGCCACCACCGAAACGGGCAGACAGGTAAGTGCAGCGCTTGAAAAAAACTGGCGCAGCACGGTCGCAAGCATGAACAATATATTGGAGGGAAAAGAATAATGAATAACAGCAGCAATAACTATCAGCAGCTCATAGAGCGGTATGTATATGCCGTGGTACGCCAGCTTCCGGGCAGGCAGCGCAAGGATATCGAGCAGGAACTGACCTCACTCATCAACGATATGATCGAAGAACGCTGCGGAGAAATAACTCCCACCGAGCGTGATGTCAATGTTGTGCTTGCAGAGCTGGGCAAGCCCTCTGAGCTGGCGGCAAAATATGATCCCGACGGCGAGCGCTCGCTCATCGGCCCCAGATATTACCGCCGCTACATCCAGACCATGAAGATCGTCCTGCCTTCAGCTGCGCTCGGCCTGCTTGCAGCCGCGCTTATCTCCCTGCTGGTTGAAGGGATGGGAGAGGTCACCGTTCCTGCGGTCATGACGTGGATATTCACGTGGCTGGGCAACATCATCACCACGGTGATCTCCGCCGCGGCTATAGTAACCTTTATCTTTGCCGTCTTTGAATACAAGGGAGTTTCGCTTGACGAGGATGATATATCCAGGCTGCCTGCGGTTCCCAAAGACAGCCAGCTCATCAGCAAGGGCGAATGTGTGGCAGGTATTGTGTTCACCGCCGTCTGCATGATGCTTTTCCTGTTCGTTCCCCAGTTTGTCTGCTTCTTTGGAATCAATGAAACCGGTGTGACCACTTATGTCCCCATGTTCAGCGCTGACGTAATGCGCAGCGTGTGGTACTGCTGGGTAGCAGTGTTCGGACTGGGCATCGTCCGCGAAGTGTTGGGCCTTGCCGAGGGCGTATATACCAGACGCTACGCCATTGTTTCGGCAGTCATCAATGTGCTGTCCGCGATCGGTATCGTGTTTGCCCTCACCCGTCCGGGAATCATTGCCCCGGAATGCATCTCCCATGTGCAGACTGTCTTCGCCGACGAACCGGGTTTTCTGGTGAATATATTCCAGCACTTCAATGTTTTCCTGATTGCTGTGTGGGTCTTTGCTCTGCTGATGGATACGGTCACCGCCTTTGTAAAGTACATCAGATACAGCCGCAGCTGATAATCATTATTGCAGCTTCAGGTATCGTTATGAATAACAAACAGCCGCAGTCGGGCTTGCCTGACTGCGGCTGTACTGTTTTTTTGTAATAGAACTGTATGGATGCATCCGGAGCAAGGTGCGGAGTGTTCAGGAGTTAAGATCTTTTTTTATCTGAGTGGTGCTGATTTCCGGTGTGCGTGAAAGATACACAACCTCGACGCCCTCATCTTTCAGAAAATCGAATTTTCCTGTCCAGTCGTCTCCGATGACAAATGTGTCTATGTGGTAGTCGTGTACGTCCGTGCGCTTCTGCTCCCAGTTGTTTTCCGGAATGACCAGATCCACATAGCGCAGAGCCTCAAGCATTTCCTTGCGCTGGTCGTATGAGAAGTAACATTTTTTCTGCTTTTCGACCCAGTTGAATTCATCCGTGGAAAGCGCAACGACAAGATAATCGCCCAACGCTCTTGCGCGCCGCAGCAGATTTATGTGACCATAATGGAGCAGGTCAAAGGTTCCGTATGTAATTACTCGTTTCATTTCAGTAATCCTTTCTCTTTGCGTGCGGAGATATTAGGCTGCAGCGCAGCATTCAGCAAGCACAACTGCATACCGCAGGAATAAGACGGCGGAATCATAAACGGCGGAAGCGTCTTTTACTTCTGCTTATAACTGCCGTCAATAACCTTGTCGATCCGTTCAGCAACGCGCCGGGAAGCACGACCGTCGTCCACACCGCCCACCATGTCCATGAACTGTCCTGCGGATTCCTTTGCCTTTTCGGGAGAATAACTTTCCATTTCCTTCAGCAATTCCCCGTTGGTCCGGCAGATTTTATACGGCAGCCGGAAGAAAGCAGGAGTCAGTCCGCGAAGCCTGTCGTACTCCTCAAGGTCGGGCGCATAGATGTAGCTTTGCTTGTTCATTGCGGCAAATTCGTATACTGTGCTTGAATAGTCTGTAATAAGTATATCACCGGCAACAAGAAGCTCCTGCATATCAGGATATCCGGAGGCATCGACAATGTCCTCGTGTTCGGGGAAAAGATCTTTCCGGGCGCTGACGTTAGGATGGAGCCTTGTGAGCAGCTTCCATTTTCTGCCGGTGTGATTCAGCGTGTTCAGGATGCCGAGGCAATCGATGTTGTATGCGTCAAGCGAGCCGTCATCTCTGAACGTCGGGGCATAAAGGGCGAGCGAGTAATCTGAGGGAATGCCGATGCGCTCGCGAATCTGCCGGATGCTGTCCGGGGTCTGGCTGAACAGGACGTCGTTTCTCGGATAACCGCACTCATATATTTCGCATCTGCACCAGAAATCCTCGCGATAGCTTTGCGACATGATCCTGCTGTTTGAAAGGAACAGGTCGGTCTGTGCCGAATTTTTTCTGCTTTGCCTTATATATTCCGGCGAAAGCTTGTCCGCAGAACTTGCCTCCACCTCTTTGGCGGCAAACGAGGCATGCCAGGTCTGGATGATATACTGCTTTTTCTTTTTTATCAGCCTCAGATCGTTTTTGACATTGGTCACTATGACCCGTGCCGTGGCGATTTCGTATAACGCCCGGAGACCGGAGTAGCGCACCTTGCGGATGCGTTCCGGCATTTCAGCGTTCATGCTGTCAACGAGCCATACCATATCGTAATCACGACCGCGCGACAGAAGCTCCAGCGCAATGTATTTCGGGTTGCAGCCAAAGCCCTTGCCGTTGAAGTTGATGAACACTATCTTTTGAGAACTGACCGGAAAGAAATAAAAGAATGTCTTTGCAACGGCATTTCTCATGCGCAAAAACGTCTGGATTTGTTTATGAAAGCGTTTACCAACTAAGTGCCGCAGTTTTTTAAGCATTAATAACTCCTTATCAATCCGGAGCCCAGAAGGAGCTCGTGTTTGCTTCGTTTTTTTCCATACCCTTCATGTAAGCGTCATAGTCCTTTGCCACATGTCCGACATCCCATGCCATGTAGCCAAGATCGGTCAGATCAGGCACCAGAACAGTTGCCGTCTGCCCCAGAATGATGCACAGAAGATGGTCTTTGGGTACGGTGTTTACGATCTTATCAATCAGCGAGTCGTATTCGGAAAAAGCGTTGATGCGCGGACCATGAACGATCATCTGTGACTCTGCTTTGGAAAAGACGTTGTATTCCAGCTTTTCAAACACTCCCTCACCGCTGACAATGGCGATTTTCTTACCGGCAAAGAGCTCCTGAATCCGGGCATAATGCTCCTTGTAGTTGAAATCATCGCCAAAACGGAAGTAGGCGCCAAAGCAGGATGCATCCAGATACACATTGTCCGGATGGCAGTGCTCAACAAAAAATCTCCGGTATTCCGTTCCTCTTACACGATAGAACCTGCGGTTTCGTTCGGAAAAATCAAGCGGCGACTGAAAATAGGCGCGATTCAGCCCGATATATACGTCGTCCCTGTTTCCGGAAAGGAACTGCTGCAGTTTTTCTGCCAGTCGGGGCTCGTACTTCTGAAAAGGCTGGTCCTTTCCCTGAATAATATGTATTTCGCCGTCTCCGTAGCGTGAAAAGCTTTTCGGGTTCTGCTGCAATACGGTTACGGTGTCATAGGCATCAAGAATGTTCAGTGTGCGCAGCTGACTTTTGTAGCGGTCAAATTCAAGCACACATTCCTCAAGCACTTCGTCCTTGATTTTGTAGGCATCGTCAAAGTACTGATTGTAAAGACTGTGGTTTGAAAGGTAAATAAGGTTGGCTTTCAGCTGCCTCCAGTTAAGGTTTCTGAGGGTTTTGATTGTGTGAAGGAATCCCATCACTTGTCTCCTTGTTTTGTCAATTTATTCTTCAGCAGCCCAAGGGCGGAATCAAAGGCTGAAAGTCTGAATAAAGCTGCTCCGCCGACGTAAACAGCCATTCCGGCAAAGACCTTTATCAGCAGAGTCAGCAGCAGATTACCGACAGAGGGGATAAGCAGCACGACAACGGCCATGGCTCCGCTCAGCAGAAGCGTAGGT
>JAZUOR010000058.1:0-3800 GCA_045604745.1 Acutalibacteraceae bacterium
CACCCACCCTTAACCGGCCAAACAACAAATGCACCTTGCAAGGCGCCGCAGCTTACATTATAATGTAGCTGCGGCGCTTATTGCCGAAACATAAAGCAAAAGGACAGATATCATATTATGAAACACTTTGTATACCGCACCAAAGGCACCTGTTCCTCCGCCATCGAATTTGACCTTGACGGCAAAATCGTGCGTAACGTCCGCTTCATCGGCGGCTGCAACGGCAATCTCAAGGGTATTTCCCGCCTTATCGAAGGACAGGATGCCGAGGAGATAATCAGCCGGGTCAAGGGTGTGACCTGCGGCATGAAGAGAACCTCCTGCCCCGATCAGCTCAGCTGCGCACTGGAGCAGGCACTTGCCGAAGCACAGTAAACAAACATAAAGATACAGCCTGCGGATTTCCGGTTTTCCCGGTGTCCGCAGGCTGTTTGATTTATCAGAGATATTTTACCAGACGGTCGATGACCGAGGCCATGTGCTCGTCGGCAAGGCCGAAGTCCACAGCTCTGTAGCTCCACGATGCGCGGCCGATGCCGTACTGCTCGAAGGCGGCGTTGATGTCAGCATACCAGCGCAGGGTATCCTCCGGCTCAGCCTTGTTGATGACTCCGTACTCACCGCAGTAGAGGGCTACATTGCGCTCTTCGGCGATGCGGGCAGCCTCGGCAAACAGGCCGAGGAAATATTCCGAGGTGTAATGGGTCAGCTCGGTGTCTCCGCCATACTCGACCATCATGGGAGCGCGCTCCAGCACAGCCCTGCGATAATCCTCAACGGCAGCGGGATAGGGAACATGGAAATCAGAGGGCATGCCGTCGATCCAGTAGGCAGACTGATGGGTAAAGGCAAGGGGTGAATAGCAATGGAAGTTGTAGACGATATTTTCGTCGCAGGGCATATCAAGGTCGCCCACAGCCTCGACGCTGTTGTTCCAGTAGCTGCCGACGAGAATCTTGGTTTCGGGGCAGATGGCACGAATGCGCTGGATGCACTTGTGTGCAATGCCGTTCCAGATGGGAGAATATTCCTTTTCGGTCACCTCGTTGAGCAGCTCAAAGGCAATCTTGTCGCCGTACTTGCCGTAGCGTCCGGCAAACTGCTCCCACAGGCAGTAGAAGCGCTCCTGCAGGGCCTCGTTTTCAAAAAATCCGGTCTGCTTTTCTTCCTTGTCAAAGGAGAAGCCTGCGGTCTTGTGCAGGTCGAGCACCAGATTGAGGCCGCGTTTTACAGCCCAGCCTATAACACGGTCAACATACTCAAAGCCGTCTTCCTTGTACTGGCCCTCTTCGGTTTCAAAAACATTGTAGTCAACCGGCAGACGGACATGGTCAACGCCCCAGCCGGCGATAACGTCAAAATCAGCCTCTGTTATAAAGCTGTCAAAATACTCTTTTGTGTACTCTCTCTGGGAGAACCAGCCGCCCAGATTGACACCCTTGCGGAAGCCTTCAAAGATTTTCATTATATGTATACCCTCCGTAGCTGTTATTCTTGTTTTGCCGTGATTTATCATAACCTTATTCCCCTCATGTTGTCAACAGCAATTGCGCCTCCGGTCAAAAGTAACGGTGATTATTGTAAAATCAGTATTACTATATGCAAATAATCAGCCGACCGTTTGCCCCGGTACTCAAAGTAATTGCAATCGGAGCGCAAAATGTATATAATGAGGCCACAGACAATGCATTCTGTCCGGCAGTAAAGCATTCACATCCGAAAAAGAAAAGGAGCAGCCAATATGCCTTACGATCCCCAGCCTACGGAATATCTGTTTCCCGAAAAGACCGACCAGCACTACCTTCCCATGAAGGAGCTGGTGGACACCGTATTTGACGAGAATTACCCTTACGTTGACAAATCCTTGGGCTACCGGTTCAAATGTGCTTTGATGCGCTTTATCACCGTGACGCTCGCCTTTCCTGTAACACGCGTACGATATCTGCTCCGGTTTGAGGGACGGGAGAATCTGAAAAAGCACCGCGATGTGCTGAACAACGGCGTTGTTTCCGTTGTCAACCACGTGTTCCAGTGGGACTTCATCGGCATCATGAACGCTGTGCGCCCCTTCAAGCCGTGGATTCCCGTGTGGGACAAGAACATGCGCGGCTACCCCCGCGATCTCATCCGCTACAACCACGGCGTTCCCCTGCCCGTCGGTGACCGCAGAGCAACCGCTGCCTTTGCCCACGCCATTGACGGTCTGCTGAGTGACGACAAGCAGTGGGTGCACTTTTCCGTCGAGGGCAGCATGTGGGAATACTACATGCCCATCCGCCCGTTCAAAAAAGGTGCTTTCACCTTTGCCGTGCGCAACAACGTACCAGTGCTGCCCATGGCCTACTCCTACCGCAAGCCCAAGGGACTCCAGCGTATCTTCTGGAGAAAGCCGCTGTTCACCCTGCACATAGGCGAGCCCATCTTTCACAATCCTGAGCTCAACAAGGTAGCAGCCGCGGACGATCTTGCCCGCAGAGCCCATGCAGAGGTATGCCGCCTTGCCGGCATCGAGCCGGAGGAGAACATCTACGAGCCGGTTTTTGCCAATTCCGACCGCATTGACTATTACACTACCGAGTACGGCGTAAAAAAGAAATATCTCTGAGAAGCTGAAAGGAAATGTACAGGATGAACACCGAGGAGATCATCGGCTTTCTTATACGCGCCAAAAAGGCAACCTATGCCGGAAAGGGTGCCGAAACCACCTCAAGCCGTCCCGGCTCACACGATCTTGTTTACCGCGAAAACGACCTGATGTACTATGACACGTATCTGGGAGGCAGCGATTTTGCCGGAGAGGAAGCCCTGTGGATCGCCGGTGTGCCATACTGGAGCATGAATTACGCGGGACATGTGACCGGAGAGGAGTTCAGCGGCGATTTTCTCAAGGAGGCACTCCTGCGCGTTCCTGCCGGTCAGCCCTTCCGGGGTCCGGCTGAATACAGCAGCGGCGATTACTGCTATCGCTGCCGGACGACCGGCGACTTTTTCTGGTTTCAGGGGCACGAATATATCACACTGCGCGGAAAACGGATTTACGAATGCTTTTTCCACGGCAGCAGAATAAAATAATCAAAAGCAGGACTGCCGCAGGTGGATTTTCCGCGGCAGTCCTTTTGCGTGCATCCGGTTCTTCCGTGCTTGCCATACACCGGAGGATATATTATAATGTAATATTATCACGCAATCAAAATTCCATCCGAGAGGAGATCTTCCGGAATGAATAACGAACGCCTGCCCTATCGCGGCAGCATCAGCCAGAATGCGGGAGCGGTCATGCTGTCCATTGCCGCGCCTTTCATTGTCGTCATTGCCATGTTTGTCTTTGCCGGCATTGCCCCGTTCGGTCAGAGCACACTGCTGTGCGACCACAACGCTCAGTGGTTTGAATCCCTATCACGGTGGCGCGCCGTGCTCACCGGCGACGCAGGATTCATGTACTCCTTCACCGACGGTCTGGGCGGAGATTTTTACTCCCGCTGGGCCGACGGGCTGTGCAGTCCGTTCCTGCTGGTCATGCTTGCCATGGATGCCGACGCACTGCCCCAGGCCTTTTCCATAATCACGATACTGCGCGCGTCCGTTGCCGGACTGTTTGCCTATCTCATGCTGCGCCGGCTTTCCGGACGCACCCCGCTTTCGGCAGCTGCCTTTGCGGTGGCCTACTCTTCGGGCAGTCAGTTTGTGCTGAGCTTTCTTGCGCCCCAGTATGCCGACGCGGCTGTATTTCTCCCGCTGGCTGCCGCCGGGCTTTCCCTGCTCGCCGAAAGAGGACGGGCAACACTGTTTTTCTGCGGAGC
>JAZUOR010000059.1:0-2263 GCA_045604745.1 Acutalibacteraceae bacterium
AGCAGGATCTTGGCAAGACCCTCCAGCAGGTGTAGGCGCTCCTTGCGCTTGGTCAGTTCGAAATGAACGCGGCGGCGCACGCACTCCACGCGGAACGCCGTCCATTCCTCCAGCAGCTCACGCACACCCAGAACCATGGGACGTCCGGCAATGAGCACGTTGAAGTTGCAGGAGAAGTTGTCCTCCAGCGTAGTCAAGCGGAACAGCTTCTGCATAAGCTTGTCCGGGTCGGTGCCGCGCTTGACGTCGATGCTGATGCGCAGACCCTGTCTGCCGGTCTCATCGCGTATGTCGCTTATCTCTCGAAGCTTGCCCTGCTTGGCAAGCTCGATAACCTTTTCGATTATCTGCTCGGCAGTGGTGGAAAAGGGTATTTCGTAGACGTCTATGCAGCCCGCCGACTTGTCAAAGGTATATCTTGAGCGTACACGGACGCTTCCCCGTCCGGTGCTGTACACCTTGGCAAGCTCATCCTTGTTGTAGAGTATTTCGCCTCCACCAGGAAAATCCGGAGCCAGCAGAGTAGACATGATGTCGTGCTCCGGATCGCGGATGAGAGCAATGGTGGTATCTATGAGCTCATTTAAGTTAAAGGAGCAGATGGAGCTTGCCATACTGACGGCAATACCGGTGGTACTGTTGGCGAGAATGGCGGGAAACGTAACCGGAAGCAAAGCCGGCTCTTTTTCGGTATTATCGAAGTTGTCCACCATGTCAACAGCATCACAGTCGATGTCGGCAAAGAGCTCCTTTGCCACCGGCGCAAGCTTGGCCTCGGTGTATCGGGAGGCAGCGGGAGCGGTGTCACGGGAATATGCCTTGCCGAAGGAACCCTTTGAATCCACATACGGAACAAGCAGCGCCTCGTAGGCCTGTGTCATGCGCACCATGGTTTCATAGATGGCAGCGTCACCGTGTGGATTGAGGGCCATGGTGGTACCTGCGATCCTTGAGGATTTCTGCCTTGCACCGGTCAGCAGCCCCATCTTGTACATGGTATAGAGCAGCTTGCGGTGTGAAGGCTTGAATCCGTCGATCTCCGGCAGGGCACGGCTCATGATAACGCTCATTGCATAGGGCATGTAGTTGCCCTCGATGGCCTCGGTCACCGGCTGCTCAACGATCATTCCTGCGCCTTTTATATAGCCGCTGATCTCCTCGGTGTCGTTGTTCTTTGGTGGTATGTCTTTCTTTCGTGCCACAGGTCGTGACCTCCTGAATGTTGTTTATGGTTCAAAAATTACTCTCCGTTGAGCTCAAAAATATTGATCTGGCTGCTCTCGGACATTCCGGTAAGAGCTCCGCAGTTGTCGAGGATCTCGATGATGCCCTTGGAAACACCGGCACGCTCAACGATGTCCTCCTTCGAGACAAACTCGCCGTCCTTTGCCGCCTTGGCAAGGTTGATGGCGGCTGCCTCACCCAGACCCTTGAGGGCAACAAAGGGCATTCTTATCCCGCCGTTCTCCGGCTGGAAGCGCAGCGCATCGCTCTTGTAAAGATCAATGGGCAGGAACTCTATTCCGCGGGCAAGAGCCTCCACGATGATCTGTATCATGGCGTAGGCTCCTTCCTCGGTCTGGCTGGCACCCTTGCCCTTGCTGTCGATCTCTGCCATTATCTCGTTTGCACGGGCTATGCTTTCGGCAGCAGATGCGTCAAAGTTTTCACAGCGGGCAGTAAAATACGCACAGTAATATTCAACAGGATAATACACTTTGTACCATCCCAGTCGGAGGGCCGAGATCATATATGCCGCGGCGTGGGCTTTGGGGAACATGTACTGAATCTTGAAGCAGGAGTCAATGTACCACTGGGGCACGTCGTGATCCTTCATTGCCTGTACCATTTCTTCGGTCAGCAGCTTTTTTGCTTTGCCCTTACGAACGATCTCCGTAATTTTGAAGGCCAGAGCGTTGTCTACTCCCTTTTTGATGAGGTAGATCATGATGTTGTCTCGTGTACCGATAACCTCGGAAATGGTGCAGCGTCCGCTGGCAATCAGATCCTTTGCGTTGCCCAGATAAACGCCTGTACCGTGGGAAAGTCCCGATACCTGAAGCAGGTCGGAAAAGGTTTTGGGCTGGGTGTCCACAAGCATCTGGCGAACGAAAGCCGTTCCCACCTCCGGCAGAGAGAATGTGCCGGTGGGAGAATTGATATCCTCCGGCGTGACGCCAAGTGCCTCGGTGGAGGTAAAGAGGCTCATGACCTTTTCGTCGCTCATGGGCACGTCCATGACCTTGATTCCGGTCAGATCCTC
>JAZUOR010000060.1:0-2347 GCA_045604745.1 Acutalibacteraceae bacterium
ATATGCATCCGGCATTGCGGGACTTGGCTTTTTCAAAAAGAACATCAGAACACTGAACGGCAAAAAACTGGCTGTGTTTGCAGTAGGTGCTTCGCCCTATGACGAAAACGCAATTGAGCAGATCAGACAGCTTCATTTCAAGGGTGATATGAGTGCGGTTCCGCTCTTTTACTGCCGTGGGGCATGGGACGAGGATAAGATGAAATTCGGTGACCGCACCCTTTGCCGCATGCTGCAGAAGGCGGTTGCTAAGCAGGATCCCGGTACCTTCGAGCCGTGGATGCAGGCCCTGCTCGGTTCTGTTGGTCAGACCTGCGACTGGACTGACAAGTCCTATCTGGAGCCGCTGCTGTCTTTCATTGGCAGCGAGCAATAATTAAATCCTGCACAGGCGGAACAATGTCTGCCTGTGCAGGATTTTTGCATGTTACCCTATTTTATCTTCAGCCACGTGTTCATGACCATTTTTGCCGGCAGCAGCTTGCCTGCCCATCGCTTGAACTTGGTGTTCAGACCAAGCACGGAGAGATCCTTTCCCTTTCTGCTGTCCTTCAGAGCTTTTCTGACAACGGCCTCAGGCTCGTACATGGGCTTGAAGTTGCTGCAGGTGGTAGGGTTTTTGGTGTCCTGCGCCACCTGGAAAAACTCGGTGCGAACATATCCCGGACAGACACAGGTGACTGTGATTTTTCTTGCTCTCAGTTCAACATTCAGCGCCCGGCAGAAGCTGACGACAAAGGCCTTGGTGGCAGCGTACATGATGAATTCAGGCAGCGGCTGGAACGCCGAAGCCGAGCCTATTGTTATTATTCGTGCACCTTCGGGCATGTAGGGCAGCACATCATAGGTGACATGTACGGTGGATTTTGCATTGAGGTCGATCATGCGGTCGATTTCATCATCGGTCAGGTCAAGGTAGGTTCCGTATTTTCCAAAACCGGATGCGTTGACCAGCATTGATACCTCCGGCTTGCTTTGAGCGAGTTTTTCTTTAAGCTGCTCAAGACTTGCAGGTTCGGTAAGGTCGAGGGAGATCGGCACAACAGTGTGAACGCACTCAGCAGCCAGCTGTTCCAGCCGGTCCATGCGGCGGGCGATGATCCATATCTCGTCCAGCTGCATTTTTCTGTCCCGGTCGATCTGCCGGACAAATTCCATTCCCATGCCGGATGAGGCTCCGGTAACGATAGCTATTTTCATTCTGTGTTATTGCTCCTCTTCTTTTTTGTCCTGATGAGTGTAATCTTGTCAATAACAGGCTGCACGACAAATTCTTTTGCCCGGATTGTTTGAAGCAGCCTGTTATACTGATTCCAAATAAAATGTTACTTCAAAAATCCGGGCGGAAGGCTGCGCTTCCTGATGACGCGAAGGGTTTTTGTCAGCTGACTTATTTGGAATTAGTATTAATCCGGCTTTAAGCAAGTATATCATGCCCTCAAAAGACTTGTCAACGAACCGGCAGAGCGTTTGACCGTTACAAAATGAGTCAGGCACGTTTTTTCTGTTATGAGCAGGAGAAATTGCCGAAATCTATTGAATCACACCGCAAAATAGGTTAAAATCAATTATTAATGCATACTGTGAAAGAGGGAGATATCCTTGTCCAAAAGATTCCTCATGGGTAACGAAGCCACCGCTTTGGGTGCGCTTCATGCCGGTGTAAAGCTGGTCTCCGGTTATCCCGGCACACCTTCTACTGAAATTCTTGAAACCGTCGCAAAGCAGAACGACGGCAGTGTATATGTGGAATGGTCGGTTAACGAAAAAGCAGCCCTTGAGGTTGCGGCAGGAGCATCCTACGCCGGTGCCCGCACTCTTGTTACAATGAAGCAGGTCGGCCTCAATGTTGCTTCCGACCCGCTCATGAGCCTTGCTTATGTGGGCGTTAAGGGCGGAATGGTCATCGTCTCGGCAGACGATCCCGGTCCGATTTCTTCCCAGACCGAGCAGGATACCCGTCATTTCTCCCAGTTCTCCAAGCTGCCCTGCTTTGACCCTGCCTCTCCGGAGGAATGCTATGAGATGATCAAGGATGCCTTTGAATATTCCGAGAAGTACGGTACCCCCGTGCTGTTCCGGCCCACGACCCGCGTGTGCCACGGCTGTGCTTCCGTTGAGGTGGACGACGCTCCAGCAAAGACCGAAGCTCCTGAGGGATTTATCAAGGACACCATGCGCTGGGTCATTTTCCCGCGCACATCCTATCTCAATCATATAAAAATTGAAAAGCGCAACGAAGAACTCAAGGATGTCTTTTCCGCCTACGGTTTTAACCGTCTTGAGAAAGGCAGCCGCAAGGGAATTGCCGCCGGCGGCATATCCTATGCATATATGACCGAAGCAC
>JAZUOR010000061.1:0-12054 GCA_045604745.1 Acutalibacteraceae bacterium
GAAGCGATAACCAGGACCTTGCAGCCGCCGGCGATCATGTTTTCGATCTGGGAAACCTGAGTAGCGATGTCGTTGCCGGCATACTGCAGGTCAACGGAGTAGCCAGCCTTTTCCAGCTGAGCCTTCATGTTGGAACCGTCCTGATTCCAGCGCTGCAGATCCTTGGTGGGCATTGCGACGCCGACCAGCTTGTCGGGATCGACTGCGCCTGCGCATGCAACACAGGAGAGCAGCATGAGCATTGCCATTACGATAGCGATGATTTTCTTCATGGTTTGTTACTTCCTTTCTTTTTTTGAGTGTGCTATCTGAACTAAATCCTGCCCCTTCCGGCAGGAGTAATTCCGGCTTGACATATCAGACAAAAGAGCTTTTTTCGCTGTGATGTCTTTTGTACATCAGGAATATCGCGTAGGTATGCGATTTGTTCAAAATTCATCGTTTTGGCGGCCTCTCATCTGACGGGTTTATTATATTTCACCATTCATGATTTGTCAACATTTATTTTTATAAGTTAGTCAGTTTTGTTTAATTAAGGTGCGGAAAAAATAGAAAAATCCACAACAATCGCGAAATAATAGCCATTTTATGCCGTTTTCGGCAGATAAATATGGTGACAATACAATCACTCTGTGCTATAATATATTGGAAAACAGCTGCCATGTGCTTCTGCGTGAGTCACAGATGAGGCAGCTGCAGGAATATGAAGACTTTTTTGAAAGCGAGGGCACACAATGGCGCAGAAGGAATTTGCATCGGACACGTCAAAGCGCACGCCAAAGCAATGGGCACAGGGGCTGCTTGCTCTGGTGGTCGGACTGACCATAGCCCATCTGGGAGTAACACTCTTCCTTGTTTCGGAGCTGGGCTCGGACACGTTCACCCTGCTTATACAGGGCATTTCCAGAGCCTGCGGGCTGACCATAGGAACCTGCCACGTCATAGCGCTCATTCTGCTGATGGGCGTTATGCTGCTCACCACCAAAGGCTATGTCAAGCCGGGCACATTCATCTGCGCATTCTGCGGCGGCTGGATCATTGACCTGTTTCTGTGGATGATCGGCAGCGGCATTTCCGCCGCCTCGCCCATGGCAGTGCGGATAATCTCCATGCTTGCCGGCTGCGTCATACTCAGCTTCGGCATGTCCATGGTCATTCGCAGCAACTCCGGCACCGGCCCCAACGACCTAATCGCCATCATACTTACCGACAAGCTCAATACCCGCTTCAAAATCAAATTCCAGTGGGTACGCATAATCTGCGACGTGGTGTTTACCGTGGCGGGAATATTGCTGGGCGGCACCTTTGGCATAGGCACCATCGCTGCCGCGGTTATCATCGGTCCTCTGGTTCAGCTCTTTCTGCCGGTGAGCGAGCGCATCATCCGAGCCGTATTCCCCGGTCTGCTGGAGTCGGACGGAACATACTGAGCAGCGTTCAAAAAAAGCAAAAGCATCGGAGCTTTCCGCTTATGCGGAGGCCCCGATGCTTTTTTGTCAGTAATATTATCTGAAATCAGTATTATGCGCGTCCCATGCAGCCGAATATCTTCATTTTGGCAAGAGTGGCCTGCTTTACCTGCTCGATCTCCTCCGGCATGATGTCGGTGCCGAAGTGCTTTCCCGCTGCCAGCGTCTGTGCCGCGCCCTGTGCCAGAGCGGCGTTGATGTCCGTGAAGATATTCACCTTGCTGATGCCGTTGGCGATAGCGGTGCCGAAGGCCTCGGCGGACAGACCGGAGCCGCCGTGCAGCACCAGAGGAACAGACACCTTTTCGGCAATGTCCCTTATGCGCCGGAAGTCAAGCCTCGGCTCAAAGCGGTAGGTTCCGTGAACAGTGCCCACCGCCACTGCCAGAGCGTCGCAGCCGGTCAGCTGTACATATTCGGCAGCCTGAGCGGGATCGGTGTAGTGCTGCGCGGGATCTGAGAAAGATGAGCCCTCCAGCGAGTCATCGGAATCGCCCACATGCCCAAGCTCGGCCTCCACGGTGGCACCGAAGCAGTGCGCAATCGCGACAAGCTCGCGTACTTTACGCACGTTTTCTTCGTATGTATCGGTGCTGCAGTCGTACATGATCGAGCTGAAGCCCAGTCTGAGCGCCTCCATACACTTTTCAAAGGTCAGACCGTGGTCGTAGTGCAGCACCACCGGCACGCCGGCCTTTTTAGCCATGGGTACAAGCAGCCAGCTCAGCTCTTCAAGGGGAGCGTAGGGGAGAAGAATTTCAGCCGTGCCGATTATCACCGGTGAGCGTGCTTCCTCCGCGGCGGCGATAACGCCCCGTGCCATTTCCAGATTTACGGTGTTGAAAAGCCCCACAGCGTATCGGTTCTGCTGGGCAGGTCGGAGTACCTCGTTGAGATTAACAAGCATATGATCGGTCCTTTCCGGTTATTTTTCCGATATCTTCTTCCAGCCGGCGTTGATGCGGCGGCGCAGCTCGTCCAGCGGCACAAGACCGCTCAGTGCGTCATGGGCACTTATGCAGCAGGCTCCGGTGGCGGCTGCCAGCCGGACACATTCGGTGAGATCGCAGCCTTCGGTCATGGTGGCTATGAAGGCTGCGATGCTGGTGTCGCCGGCTCCGGTGCCGGACACTATGTTCTCCTGCAGATAGCTTTCCTCAAATCCTTCGATATCCGACCATGCGCCGATGTCAAGTCCGTGGGCTTGACATATCTGAGCCATGACTTCGCTGCCTGCGGTGCGGTAATATATGCCCGGAGCGCCGCATTTTATCACAACTGCCCTTGCGCCCATGGCAACAAGCTCGTCTGCAAGGGGCTTTACGTCCCGTTCGATATCCAGCACAGCGGTGATGTCGCCGCCGGCGGCGCGGGTCATCCATTCTGAGTAGCGGGCGCGGTCGAGCATGAAACACAGCTCTTCCACACTTGGCGCAAAGATGTCCACCAGCGGAATGATTCGCTCAAGGATGGCGTGCCAGTCCTGCTGACCGGCATCGGAGGAGGCGTCGATCATGGCCATATCCAGCGAGGTTGTAATGCCCCGCTGCTTTACGGCGGACAGCAGGCGAACCAGCTCCTCGCCGCAGTTTTCGTACATTCTTTTCATCAGCGGAGGGTAGCCGAAGTGAAAATGGCTTACTCCGTCCAGCATGTCGGCGGTAATATCATCGGCGCTGAAGGTGTCGTTGGCACCGGGGTTGTGCAGGAAAATCCGGTCAACTCCGGGAATGGCCAGCACCACCGAATAGGAGGTGTCCGAGCCCTCATGCTCCACAAGCCCGTCCGGACAGCCGTACTGTTCCAGAATATGCCGTACAATCAGACCGAACTGATCCTTTCCCACCTTGCCCACAAGGGTGACGTCGGCACCCAGCAGCTTCATGGCAAGACCGGTGTTGGCAACCGAGCCGCCGGTGTGTATGTCGGCGCTGCCCACATTGACCAGCCTGCCCGGTGAAAGCACATCGCCCACGGTGCAGGCCGACCGGCAGGGGAAAACCGGTGTCACGTCAAGACAGATGTGTCCTGCCGCCATTATCTTTCCGCTTTTCATAATTATCCTCCAGTGTCTGTCCGCTTTACAGTGCGCACATTATCTTCATTAATTATAAATGGTCGCTGCGGCAAGTTCAAGGACTGCCGCCGCGACCATCGGAGAAAAAGCGCGGTCAAAATTGGTCAAGAATGCCGATATGACGCAGGAAACAATAGGAGGCAGGGTGTCACTGAGCGCTGCGCAGCTCCGGATGAGCATCCACTATGCGCTGCAGGACGGCAGCGGCGTTGTCGTGGCGGGCGGTCATTTCCTCGTCGTCGGAATATTCCTCCGGCATGCTCAGCAGCGCAAGGTACAGCTCGGTGTCGTAGCCGTACTTTTCGCACACGCCGGTTATCAGCTCCGAATCCTTCAGCGGCAGGCAGACCGGGCAGCCCTCAAGGGCTTCAAAGGTGTCTGCGCCGTAGCTTTCGGCAATATAGTCATAGTGCCCCTTGTCCAGCAGCAGAAGAAAGGCGTTGTATTCGCCCTTGAGCTCGCTGTCGATGAACATGTAGGACGCGATGGAAGAATAGGGAGAGGCGTCGGAGTTGTTGTTCACGATGGTGTTCAGTCTCACCTGACCGTTGCCGTCCACATCCTCGCCGTAGGCCTTCAGCTCGGCGGTGATCTCGTCGATGGCCTCAAGACTGAAATATGTGTCGGAATACACTGCGATGTGATAATCGTACTTTGTGGGAATGGACGTGATATACACCGCAGCCAGCAGAACCACTGCCACTGCCGCGGCAATCAGCTTGTTCCTGTGGTGATAGAGGAAATTGTCCCATGCTTCCCTGCCTTTGAGCTTTTTTCTCACATAGGGGACATAGTCGCCGTCGGTCTTTACGGCAGCGGTGTTTCGGGCAGAGATCTGCTCGGCATAGTCGCTGTCGTTGGCGTCGTAATCCTCCGGCAGCAGCACAGGAAGATCTTCTGCAGCGTCTTTTCTGGTGGGTTCGTTGTTCATGTTGACCTCCGGGTTCGGTTTTGTCAATTCTATCGACCGGTTGTTAAGTACAGATTAACTATAATCCGGCGGTGAGTGTTCTGTCAAGTGATGGATTGACGCAGACGGATCAGGTGTGGATGGTTGCGGGATAGCCGTAGAAGGAATCGGAGGGCTTCTGAGCTATCTCGATCTTCTGGAGCACGATCCCGGCATCCATGTGGATAAACCGCAGGGAGTGTTCACCGGCGGTCAGATGCAGCTTTACGGGGCACCGGCGGCAGTTGTCCAGCACATATGTGCACCAGCGCTTGTCATCCGGGGCACCGGCGGCGTAGTTTTCAGGCAGCGAATCGACGGTGATGTTCTGTCCGTCGTCCAGCCTGAGGGCAAAGCGCTGCCCCTTGAACTTGACCGGGTCGTTGGTGGGCGCGAGGAACGCGGTCACGGTGTACTCTCCCGGATGAGTGACGGTAAAGCGGTATTCAAGATAGGGAGCACTGTCCGGGTCGGTGATGAATGTGTCGGCGGGCAGCACCTTCATGCTTCCCGAACAGGCTTTTCCGTAGTTTTCGATAAACTGCCATGCGCAGTCCTTTCCGTCGCAGCGCACCGAGCAGTCACCGGCGTTCATGCTGATATAGCCGAGCGTTTCAATGAAGCGCCGGTCTTCCGCAGGTGCCGCTTGTGTGTGTACGATGCGCACTGCGAGCTCTGCGGAATCGTCTGCACAGGCAAAACGGATGAAGCCCGTGTCTTCGCCGGTCAGCTTGTCCCGGTCGATGGTCACGGTGTATCTGTGCATTCCGCTGAAGGGCTCAGCCTTTTCCAGTTTTATCCAGTCGCAGGAGCACTCAAGGGAGTATTCCGGCATGCTCCTTCCGCTGGCTGTGACAAAAAAGAATGCGCTGTTAAGCTCAAGGTCGGATAAGACAGGAAGCTGAACGCAGCCCGCTGCCGGCATATCCTCACCGGGAAGCGACAGAAAAGCCTTGCCGGTTTCCGGCAGAGACAGACGCTCACAGCGGGGATAATCCGCTCCCTCGCCGTTCCAGTTGAAGAAGGCCACGTGCTCCGAGGACATCATCCGGTTCCATTTGCCGCCGGCCATGTCGCAGTTGTACTGCCGCACAAGCTCGCGGTCAAGGGCTATGCAGGCGTCCACCTCGTCGGCAAGTGCGTTGGCGCATGAAGCACCCAGCCGGTAAAATATCCTCTGCAATCCGGCAAGTATCATCATCCTGCGCAGATTGGCTGAAGCCACAGCGGGAAATTTCACAAGTCCGAAATAAGCATCCGCGTGTTCGGCGGGAACGGAAGCGCCGATGCGTTCAGCTGTCTGCGCAAGGTTCTCTGCACGCTCCAGCTCCCGGATATACTCGTCGCAGTCAAAGCTGAAGGTGTTCTCCTGAATGGACTCCGGACGGCGGTCGCCGTTCATTTTTGTGTAGTCGTTGAGCACCGAGGCAATATCGTCAAGCAGCGGCTTGCCGGCAAAGCTGCCGAACTGCTGCCTGACCCACATATCCAGCCATCTGCCGGTCATGTTGGGCCGGCTCCATGTGTCATAATCAAAGGCAAGATCGAGGAAGTAGCTCAGCGGCAGCTCGTCGGGACGCAGATCGCCCACGTTGGCGATCCACAGGTCGCGGATGCCGAAGGCATAGGCAGAGGTCAGCTGCTCCCAGGCCTTGGTTATGGGAGTGGAGTTGACCCATTCGTAGGAGATGGGGTCGCCGTGGTAGTCAAAGTGATAATACAGTCCCCATCCGGCGGCGCGGTCGCGGTTGTCCGGTGTGGGCAGAGTGCGGGTGTTGCCGAAGTTATCGTCGGAAAGCAGCAGCATCATGTCGTCAAGACCGTCCCATCGGGAAAGGCCTTCGGCAGTGCTGTCTCCGTGGTAATAGTCCTCGACCTCCTTGTAGAGCGCCAGCACCTTGGGTGCGTCGGCAAGGCCGTTGTCGGCAAGAATCTTTTTCTGGTCGGTAATGGTCTTTTTTATCAGGTCGATGTTGTCCTTCAGAGTGGCGTGTTCGCCCAGCAGCTTGCTGTCCCGTTCGCCGCGCATGCCCATGGTGATGAGCGACCGGTGTGCCTTGTCGCGGCGCACGGCATACTCCCAGAATTCATAGATGCCCCGCCGGTTTGTGTGGTAGCTCCAGTCGCAGCCGTAGCCGGTGTCGTTGGAGCCGGTCATGGTGTGGGAAAATTCCTCTCCGGCGCGGAACAGCGGTTCGTGATGGGAGGTGCCCATGGTGATGCCGTATTCATCGGCAAGGTCGGCGCAGGCGGCGGGATAGGCAAGTCCGTCCTCGCCGAAAACGCCCGTCCACATGGCGGGCCAGAGGAAGTTTCCGCGCAGCCGAAGCAGCAGATCGAAGATCTTCCCGTAAAAAAGCTCGTTGAAGCCGCCGAAGGTGTCGTGCACCCAGCCGCCCAGAGAGGGCCATTCGTCGTTGAGGAAAAAGCCTCTGAGCTTTATGCCCGGTTCAGTGGAGGTTATGTCGAGAGCGGAAGCGTCAAGGGTTACTTCCTCACGCTTTGCGGGATGCACGTCGGCAAAATAGTGCCACGGCGACACGCCGCTCAGCGCGGAAAGCTTATAAAGACCGTACTCCAGACCCAGCAGATCGCTGCCTGCGATGAGCACGGCGGCGCGTCCGTCGGGCAGCACAGCGGTGGTCATGCGGTAGCACTCCCGCTTGCCGCTGACTGCCGAGCAGTCGATAAGCCCCATGCGCTGCGCCTCGTCTATCCAGCTGCTGCCGATGAGCCCGGCGACTATGACGGTGGATGCGTTGGCGGAGGCACCGGACAGGGGGCAGCATTCACCCGCAACGCGGATGTCACAGGGTCTTGAGCCGGTGATAAGACGCAGATCGGCGGCAACGCTGCAGGCAACGCGAACAGCACCGCGCGGGCTGCGGTCAAGACAGAATACGGTTTTCGTGCCCTTTCGGGCCAGTGTGATCTTCTCCATGGCAATGCTCCTGTGTTGTCTGCCGTCGGTCAGGCAGAAATATGGTGGGAGTTTCTGAGTTATTTCCGGTCGTAGGCCAGCTTCAGCATGGCGTCGGCAAGCCGCTCGCCCAGCTCGGCCTTGCGCTGGGGATGAAGCTCGTAGCTTTCGCCCAGATCGGCGGCGGGAACGGTGGCACAGCGGGAGGTTACTTCCGGCTGACGCAGCTGCTGGCGCTGAATTTCCTTCCATCCGGAGGTGTCGCATACCTTTACCGCCGGGTCGATATAGTCGCACAGCTCGGTGCACACCACCGGCAGCTCCTGGCCGAGGTGCTCGCGCCATACGGTCATCATGCGGTCGAATTTTTCGTTGTACCGTTCCGGAGCCCAGGTGTTGCTTTCGCCCTGATACCACAGCAGTCCGGCAAATTCAATGCCCCTGAGCGGGTGGAGCGATGCGTTGTAAAGTCCGGTGGGAAGATCCGGCGGAAAAAGAACGGGCGGTGCCGGCTGTGCAGCGGTCTCCTTTTTCATGTACCACTTGCCGGTAAGGTCGATGCGCTCCCTTCCGGTGTGCAGATAATAGGGGTGGTCGGGAATAAAGCCGCCGGCGCCGTTATCTATGACCAGCCGTACGGCGATTATATTGCGTCCTTTGTGCAGCACTCCGGCAGGAACGCTGTATTTCCGTGAAGGATAGCGATAGGTGGTTTCGCCCACCGGTGTGCCGTTCACATAAGTGCGGTCGCTGTCAATGAGCTCGCCAACATAAAGGAAGCCATCGCCCGCCGGCTCATGGTCAAGGGTCACCTCACGCCAGAACCACACGCTGCCGCACCAGCCTTCAAGCTCTGTGCCGAAGGACATGCCGGGCACGGTGTATTCCGAAGCATCTGACGGAATCGCGCATGCGGTCTGTGTTTCGTCACCTGTGCGCAGAGAGTCAAGCCATGCCTCCTTGGCCTTTTCGTCGGCAGAGACCTGCGCCTCAAGGGCACCCGGCTCATGATAGGGCAGCACCTTGCCGGCGTAGATGCCCAGTCCGCCCTCCTCGCCGCCAAAGCTGTACAGCTCCTCCTCAGGCAGCCATGCTTCGACTATTGAGCCGCCCATTGCGTTGAGCACAAGGCCGATGGGCACGTCAAGCTGCTCCTGCATTCTGCGGGCAAAAAAGAACCCGGCGGCACTCAGCTCAAGCACATCGGGAAAGACGGCTCTGGTCCACGGATGGGGCACAAGGCTTTCAGCCTGACGGGCGAACATGTATCTGGGCTCCACGCGGAACTGCCTGATCAGAGGGAAATCCGCTTGGAGCAGCTCGTCGCCGGACACGTCCATGACCCGCTCTGCCGGCAGCTCCATGTTGGACTGACCGCTGAGCAGAAAAACCTCTCCGAAGCACACGTCGCTGAGAGTGACCGTTTCGTCCTCACAGGTGATGCTCAGCCGGTGTCCGGTCGAGGCAGGCTGGGACGGAAGAGTGACAGTGAAGCGTCCCTTTTCGCAGTTGACCACGCAGCTGCTGCCGTCAAGCTCGGCGTGGACAGCCGCGCCGTCGGGGCAGGTACCCCATACGGCAGCCGGACGATTCCTCTGCAGAACCATACCATCGGAGAATATGCCGTCGAGTGTTAATAATCTATTCATAATACAAAAATAATCCTTTCCTTTTTATGGTGACCAGTATAGCAAAACGTGCAAAAAATGCAATGCCCGCAGACAGAACGCTTCGGTGGCGAAAAACAGCACAGCTATGCGAAATATGAGGCGTTGCGGCGGCCTGTATCAGACAAGCTCCGCAAAAATTCCGGCAAAAAAAGTCAAAAACATATTCAATTATGACTTGACGGTAAAAGCCGCCCTTTAGTACACTGACTGTATGTAAATAGGCTTTGTCCGAGTCCGGCATAACAGCAAAGGAAGGCCCTATGGCATTATGAACGGGAAAAGATACATCTACGCTGACTGCGCGGCTCAGGCGCGCCCAAGACCGGAGGCGGTCGCTGCGGCAGAAAATGCCCTGCGCCTGTACGGCAATCCGTCCGGAGTGCACAGCTGCGCAAAAAACTCTGCCCGCCTCATTTTTGAGGCGAGGCGCAGCACTGCGCAGGCGATAAGCGCACGACCGTCGGAGATATACTTCACCGGCTCGGCAACCGAGGCCAATAACATGGCGATATATTCGGCGGCAGCGTATGGTGCGGCAAACGGCAGAATGCGCATGCTGGTCTTTGCCGGAGAGCATCATTCGGTGCTCCGCCCTGCGGAAAGCATTGCCCGCAGAACGGGTATGACTCTGGAGCTGATACCCTGCAGAGCCGACGGCGCGGCTGATATTGCCGCGCTGGAAAAAATGTGCGCACAGGATGTGTGTCTCTGCGCTCTTATGCACGT
Source organism: Acutalibacteraceae bacterium (assembly GCA_045604745.1). Lineage (GTDB taxonomy): Bacteria > Bacillota > Clostridia > Oscillospirales > Acutalibacteraceae > SIG598. The sequence goes on from JAZUOR010000061.1 coordinate 9,812, forward strand.
CAACAACGAAACCGGCGTGATCCAGCCGGTGACCCATGCGGCGGCTGCGGCTCACAGACATGGCATACGGGTGCTGACCGACGCCTCTCAGTCGGTGGGGCACATTCCGGTGGATGTAAATGCGCTGGGCTGCGATTATCTTACACTTTCCGCCCACAAGTTCGGCGGCATTTCCGGCGCGGGAGTTCTCTGGTGCCGCAACGGCATTGCTCCGGAGCCGCTTGTGCTGGGCGGCGGTCAGGAGCGGGGCAGACGTGCCGGAACGGAGGCGCTGCCGGCGATATGCGCAATGGGCGCGGCGGTCGGCGCGGCGGTTTCGGCAATGAACGGGGCAAGCCTCCGCATTGCTTCACTGCGCCAACGGCTTGAACAGCAGCTTGCGGCCCATCCGCGCATACACGTCATCGGTGCCGAAGCACCGCGCACAGCGTCCATACTGTGTGTGTGCGTCGAGGGCGCGGACGGCGAGCAGCTGGCTCTGCAGCTCGACAGGGAGGGAATATGCGTTTCCTCCGGTGCTGCATGCACCACGGGCGACGAGAGTGCCAGCCACGTTCTTTCGGCAATGGGAATCGACGGCGGGCTGGCAAAGGGCGCGCTGCGCTTTTCACTTGACACGGAGCTTACAGAGCCGGATGTGGATTACATCTCCGAAGCTCTGCTGCATCTGATAAACTGAGTTAACATTCACCCCTGCGGAAAAATATTCACATCCGCAGGGCTTCAGGCGGCGTCTGCCGCCGCAATCAGGAGGACAATCATGGAAAAATACAAGGACATCACACTGACCGCTCAGGAACGTGCGGAGGATCTGGTCAGCCGCATGACCCTTGAGGAAAAGGCTTCCCAGCTGCGTTACGACGCACCTGCCGTGGAGCGTCTGGGCATTCCGGCCTACAACTGGTGGAACGAGGCTCTGCACGGTGTTGCCCGCGCAGGTACCGCCACCATGTTCCCTCAGGCCATCGGCCTTGCCGCCATGTTTGACGACGAGCAGCTGGGTAAGGTGGCTCAGATCATCGCCGAGGAGGGAAGAGCCAAGTACAATTCCTTCTCCGCCGAAAACGACCGTGATATCTACAAGGGTCTGACCTTCTGGTCGCCCAACATCAATATTTTCCGCGATCCCAGATGGGGACGCGGCCATGAGACCTACGGTGAGGATCCCTATCTGACCTCCCGTCTGGGCGTAAGCTTCGTAAAGGGTCTGCAGGGTGACGGCAGGGTCATGAAGACCGCAGCCTGCGCCAAGCACTTTGCCGTGCACAGCGGCCCGGAGGCTCTGCGCCACGAGTTTGACGCCACCTGCAGCGACAAGGACATGAACGAGACCTATCTGCCCGCCTTCAAGGCACTGACCGAGGCAGGTGTCGAGGGCTTCATGGGCGCCTACAACCGGGTAAACGGCGAGGCTGCCTGCGCCAGCGAATTCCTCATGGGCAAGCTGGAGGAATGGGGCTTTGACGGCTACTTTGTTTCCGACTGCTGGGCCATCCGCGACTTCCACACCTCCCACATGCTCACCGCAACCGCCGAGGAATCTGCCGCACTGGCTCTCAAGCGCGGCTGTGACTGCAACTGCGGCAACACCTACATCCACATGATGAGTGCCTACGAGCAGGGACTGGTCACCGAGGAAGACATCACCAGAGCATGCGTCCATCTGATGCGCACACGCATCCGTCTGGGTATGTTCGACGGCGGCACCGAGTATGACAGCATTGGACTTGACCGTGTTGCCTGCAAGGAGCATCTGGATTATGCTCTCGACTGCTCTCGCAAGGCTATTGTCATGCTCAAGAACGACGGCATTCTGCCCCTTGACAAGAGCAAGCTGAGCACCGTAGCCGTTCTGGGACCCAACGCCAACAGCATCGGCGCTCTGCGCGCCAACTACTTCGGCGTCGCTCCCGGCTACACCACCGTGCTGGACGGCATCCGCAAAGAGTGCGGAGACGAGGTTCGCGTCATCTACTCTCAGGGCTGCGATCTGTTCCGCGACCGCATCGAGCCCCTCTCTCAGGCTGACGACGGCATTTCCGAGGCCGTAGCCTACGCCAAGGCCGCTGACGTCGCCGTGCTGTGCGTCGGTCTTGACGCCACCATTGAGGGCGAGCAGGGCGACACCGGCAACGCCTTTGCCGGCGGCGACAAGCTTGATCTCGTTCTGCCCGAATGCCAGCGCAAGCTGGTTGATGCCGTTCTTGCCACCGGCACACCCACCGTGGTGGTGCTGATGGTGG
>JAZUOR010000062.1:0-3117 GCA_045604745.1 Acutalibacteraceae bacterium
AAGACCGCTTGGCCTCCGACTTGGGCGGCTACCATGGCATCACGCATGGTGTTCTGCTGGTAGAGGAAGCCGGGGTTGGTGCCGGGTTCCACGTTGTACCAGGTACCCCACTCGTCCACGATCAGGCCGACCTTGTGCTTGGGATCATACTTGTTCATCACGTCCAGGTTCAGCCGGATGATGTTCTCCATCTTCCAGCTGCGGCGCAGGGTCTCGTAGTAGCTCTCCTGGTCGAACTGGGTGGCGCTGCCCTTGTCGGACCAGTCGCCGGTGGGCAGGGTGTAGTAGTGCATCGTGATGGCGTCGCAGTGCTTGCCGGCCACCTTCATCAGGCCCTCGGTCCACTTCACATCCGCCTCGCTGGGGCCGCAGGCAATGCGGTACAGCTTGTTCTTGCCGTAGTTGCGGCAGTAGGTGTTGTAACGGCGGAACTCGTCGGCGTAGTATTCGGGGCGCATGTTGCCGCCTCCGCCCCAGTTCTCGTTGCCGATACCCCAGTATTTCACGTTGAAGGGCTCCCTGCTGCCGTTGGCCCAGCGCTCCTGAACGGTGTCGGAGTCGCTGTCACTGTTGAGATATTCCACCCACTCGGCCATCTCGCGCACAGTGCCGCTGCCTACGTTTGCGTTGACATAGGGCTCGCAGCCCAGCTGGCGGCAGAGCTCCATGAATTCATGGGTTCCGAAGGAGTTGTCCTCGACTATACCGCCCCAGTTGGTGTTGACCATGCGGCGGCGCTTTTCGCCCACGCCGTCGCGCCAGTGGTATTCGTCGGCAAAGCATCCGCCCGGCCAGCGAAGCACAGGGATCTCCAGTGCCTTCAGAGCGTTGACCACGTCGGTGCGCATACCGTTGACGTTGGGAATGGGGCTGTCCTTGCCCACAAAGATGCCGTCGTAGATGCAGCGGCCCAGATGCTCGGAAAAATGACCGTAGATCATGCGGCTGATGGTAGGCTTGTCGTTGGTTCTGGTAATGGATATCTTATTCATTAATATGTATCCTTTCCTTAATATGTATCCTTTCCTTGTGTGATTTCCCTTGTTCTTTCTGCCGGATGTGAGCATGTCTCCGGTGCTCATTCCATTATATTTTTATACTACATGGAAAGCCTGAGGATTTCTTTCCAAACGTTGCGCTGTTTTTTTGAAATTGCAGAAACTCTTTAATTGACAGACGCTTTCTGATACAATATTATTAAGGAGGTACAGCATATTTTGTGCGTTCTCACAGCCTGTGATGACGCAAAAGGGAGGCTTTCACAGTGGCCGGATTTACCGATAAATCGCCCTATACGCAGCCGTTAGGCGATCCCGATACCTATCAGATGCTGGATGGACAGCAGGAGACCATTGAGTTCCTTCCGGGCACCTCCATGCGGATCTGGTACACTCATCGGGGTACCTGCTTTCCCGAACACTGGCACGCAGCGCTGGAGATCATCCAGTGTACCAATGAGCACTACGACTGCACCGCCGGCGGAAAGAAATACACCATCACACCGGGAGACATCATAATAATTCCCGGCGGCACGCTCCATTCGCTGGCTCCCGCCCACGACTGCAACGGCTTTGTTTACATCCTGTCACTCGAATTCATCGAGCGCATCCAGAGCGCCTCCTGTGTGCTGACATCCATGCGCGACCCGGTGTTTCTCGCACGTGACAGTTCGCCGGCCCTTCATCTGGCTGTTACCACCCTGCTGGAGCAGATGCGCAGCGTTTATTTCAGTGAAAACGATCTGCGTGAGCTGCTGGTGGATGCCTACGCCCTTCAGCTGCTGGAACGGGTGCTCAATCACAACATAAGTGCGCCGGAAAACAGCCATTCCCGCATCGACAAGCAGCAGGAGTACAAGGCGATTTTTGCGCGGGTGGCGCAGTACATCGACCGGCATTATGCCGAGCCCCTGTGCATTGAGGATGTTGCAGCTCACTTCGGGCTGTCAAAATATTATTTTTCCCGTCTGTTCAACAAATATCTGCACTGTCCCTTCAACGAGTTCCTCACACTGCGCCGTCTGAAGGCCGCCGAAACCATGCTCATGCAGCCGGATATGACAATCGCCGACATTGCCTACAGCAGCGGTTTTGGCAGCAATTCCTCCTTCAGCCGGCTGTTCCACGAATACCGGGGATGCTCTCCCAGCGAATACCGCAAGGCCTTTGTCATAAGTCGCTGAAAGCAGACTGGCAGAGGGGAGAGCGTTGACTATTTTTCAAAAGGAGAAATAATCCATTATGAAAAAACAGGCTTTTAATCCTTATCTGCCCTCATGGGAGTATATTCCCGACGGTGAACCCTATGTTTTCGGTGACCGTGTGTATGTCTACGGCTCCCATGATTTTTACAACGGCTACGTTTTCTGCATGGGCGACTACGTCTGCTGGTCGGCTCCGGTGGATGATCTGTCCGACTGGCGCTATGAGGGGGTCATATATCCCCGCAGCGAGGATCCGCGAAACAAGGACGGCAGGATGTGTCTCTACGCTCCGGATGTAACTGTAGGACCGGACGGCAGATATTATCTGTATTATGTGCTGGATAAAATCAGCATAGTTTCTGTTGCCGTGTGTGACCAGCCGGCAGGCAGGTACGAATTCCTCGGTTATGTTCATTATCCCGACGGCACTCTGCTGGGCGAGCGTGAGGGCGATCAGCCCCAGTTCGATCCGGGCGTGCTGACGGAAAACGGAAAGACCTATCTCTACACCGGCTTCTGCCCCAGAGGTGACCGTTCCCGCTCCGGCTGCATGGCCACCGTTCTCGATTCCGATATGCTGACCGTCATAGAGGAGCCTAAAATCGTCATTCCCGGAGTGGAATACGAAAAAGGCACCGGGTTTGAGGGACATGCATACTTTGAGGCTCCTTCCATCCGCAAGGTGGGAGATACCTATTATCTTGTTTATTCCTCCACCCTGATGCATGAGCTGTGCTACGCGGTCAGTGACAAGCCTACGGAGGGTTTTGTCTACCGCGGCCCCATTGTCAGCAACTGTGATATGTACATAGATTCCTACAAGCCTGCCGATATGCCGGCTGCCTTTGGCGGCAACAACCACGGCGGCTTTGTACAGATCGGCGATCAGTGGTATATTTTCTATCACCGCCAGA
>JAZUOR010000063.1:0-2791 GCA_045604745.1 Acutalibacteraceae bacterium
TCGGCGGCATCGGTGTTCAAGCGCAGCATGGGTACCGACAGGGAATTCAATCTCAACGGCAAGGTGTTCCGTGCAGAGGAGCTTTCCTCCTTTGTGCTCCGTTCACTCAAGGAGGATGCAGAGGTTTTTCTCGGACAGCCGGTGGATGAGGCGATAATCAGCGTCCCGGCATATTTCAACGACAAGCAGCGCAAGGCTACCAAGCGTGCTGGAGAGCTTGCCGGGCTCAGAGTGGAGCGTATAATCAACGAGCCAACCGCCGCAGCTATATCCCACGGCTTGCTTGACAGCCGTGATCGTTCCCGCTATCTCGTTTTTGACCTTGGCGGCGGCACCTTTGATGTGTCCATTCTCGAACGCACAGGCAAAATAATCGAAGTGCGTTCCATTGCCGGAGACAACTTCCTCGGCGGTGAGGATTTTACCGATGTCATCCAGCAGATGTTCTGCAAAAAATGCGGAGTTGACCTGCTGAACGTCACCTTTGAGGAACTGGCGCAGCTGCGTGAGGCTGCCGAGCGGTGCAAGTGCAATATGCCTCAGGCGGGCAGCATTGTCATGGAATGCACAATAGGCGGGAAGAAAAAATCCTATAAGCTTGAGGTCAAAGAATATGAGGAGGCCTGTGAGCCTCTGTTCGAGCGGCTCCGTCAGCCGGTGGAACGCAGTCTCAAGGATGCCGGTATCCGCGCCGCTGACATCAGTCAGGTGGTGCTGGTGGGCGGCGCGACCAAGGCAAATGTGGTACGCAAGCTGGCCACCCGTATGTTCGGACGCATTCCTCAGGTGGAGGTCAATCCGGACGAAGTGGTGGCTGTGGGTGCGGCTTTGCAGTGCGGCATCAAGCAGCGCGCCGAGGCAATCAAGGAGGTCATCCTTACCGACGTGTGCCCCTTCACACTGGGAACCGAGGTAGTAGCGCATAACGGCTTTTTTGAAGAGAGCGGACACTATCTGCCCATGATAGAACGAAACACGGTCATTCCGGTCAGCAAGACACAGACTCTCTACACCGCCAGCGACTACCAGACCCAGGTCAGAGTCAAGATATTGCAGGGCGAGAGCCGTATGGCACGCAACAACCTCTATCTGGGTGAGTTGTGCGTTCCCGTAACCTCCAGACCCAAGGGGGAAGAGGCGGTGGACGTAACGTACACCTACGATATCAACTCTCTGCTTGAGGTAAGGGTGCGGGTTCATTCCACCGATTTCACCAAAAAGGTAATAATCCGCGGCGAGGGAAACCAGATGACCGAAGAAGAAGCGCAGCAGCGCATGGAAGAGCTTAACTATCTCAAAATCAGTCCGCGCGAGCAGGAGGAAAACAAGCTTACCCTGTATCTGGCAGAGCGGGCATATGAAGAAGCTACCGGCGATATGCGCAGCCATCTGGACATGTATATCTCTGCCTTTGAGGGAGCCATGCAGAAAGGCAATCAGGCGGATATTGACAAGGCGCGCAAGGCGCTCAATGAGCTGCTGGAGGCGTTGAAACAGTATTGATTCAAATACGAACAGTAATATCGCTGCACGATAATACGTGATTCGGCGCAAAAACGGCTTTCGCAGAGCAATGCGGAAGCCGTTTTCAGGTTACAGTTGCCCCGTGGCTGATACTGTTCAAAATAAGCTGACTGAAAATAATCACCTGAGACAGCCCGTTGGTCCTGACGGTGTGGAGCGTGTTTTCTGTTTGGTTCTCTGAAGCGGATTGTTTATCTGTAATCAGCATAAGAATTAACGAAAAACAGTACCATTGAATGCAAAAATAAGATATAATATAATTTCAGTAAAACGGAACGGGGGTGCGCCATGAGCAGGGGACGCGTGCTTTGCATAGGGGTCAATCCGGCCTTTGATATTACATTGGTGCTGGACGGACTGGATGCCGACCGGGTTAACCGGGTGGAGCAGGAGCATCGTCAGGCCGCCGGCAAGGCGGCCAACGTAGCCTGTGCGCTGAATGCAGCAGGCGTGGAAACGGCTCTGACAGGCTGCTACGGTGAAGATACGTGGGAGGAATGGCGCGGGCTGTTCATGAAACGCGCCGCCGGAACAGAGCTGCTGCCGGTGCTGACTCCCGGATGTACCCGCCAGAACATTACCCTGCTGACCGGCGGCGAGACGGTCAAGATAAACCGGGCAGGAGATGCTGTTGACGGGCAAGCGGCAGGCAAGCTTGCCGACCTGCTGACGGCGTGGCTCAGACCGGGAGATATTGCGGTATTCACCGGCAGTATTCCTCCGGGGATGAGTCGGGAGCAGTATATTGAACTGACACAACATGCTGCAGATCTGGGTGCAAGGGTGGCTCTTGACACCGATGCACTTACCGAAGGAGAACTGCTGGCAGCAAAGCCATGGCTGTACAAGCCCAATGCCCATGAGCTGGCAAAACTGTGCGGCATTGACAGCGAAGACGACAATGCGCTGATAGAACATGCCGGTCGGCTGGCGCGAAGCGGAGTAGGAACAGTCCTGCTGACGCTGGGGAGCAGAGGTCTTGCGGCAATCACACGGGCAGAAACGGTGAGGGCAGAGGCAGGAAAGGTGAAGGCGGTCAACACCGTCGGAGCCGGAGATGCGGCGCTGGCGGCATACATAGAAGCCTTCCTTCGCGGCGAACTGCCGTCAGGCTGTGCAAAGGCTGCGGCAAAGGCCGGAGAAAAGGCAGTTGCGGCGCGATTCTGACGGGCAGGCCGAGAAAGAAATCGAAAAGAAAATATTATATCTTACATCAAGGTGATAGAATGGACAAGAAAATAAGACTGCTGTCGATAGAATCCTCATG
>JAZUOR010000064.1:0-16756 GCA_045604745.1 Acutalibacteraceae bacterium
CCCTGAAGACCGCACAGCATGATAACGCATGGAGGCTTGTTGGTGGTTGCAAGGCAGGCCTGAGTGCCGCCCATGAGCTCGGTAAGTTCGTCGTTGACGATTTTTATAACCTGCTGGGCAGGGGTAAGACTTTCGAGAACCTCGCTGCCAATGGCCTTTTCTGTAACGCGGGAGGTAAATTCCTTGGCGACCTTGAAATTGACATCGGCTTCAAGAAGTGCCATTCGTACCTCACGCATGGCCTCCTTGACATCGGCCTCGGTCAGCTTGCCCTTTGAGCGCAGTTTTTTGAACGCAGCTGAAAGTTTATCGGAAAGTCCTTCAAACGCCAAGCTGAACGCCACCTTTCATTAAAAATGCCCGCATGAACGAGCTATATAATAACACAGCAGAAACACTGTGTCAAGTTAAAATGCTTTACAAGTTAAAAATTATTCGTAAAGGCCGTTTGCTGCGGAAATGATTTCGGTTGCAGCATCGTTTATCTCGCGGTAACAGCCGTGCCGGATGTTGCAGTCGCTGATCTCTTTTGCTTTGTTTATGATCATGTCAACGGCTGCGTTTATGCGCATTGCACGTTCAGAAAGATGAAGCTTTGATTCCCAGTCAAGCAGTTTTGCCTCGGCACGCTTGATGGTGTCGCGAACACCCTGACGAGAAATCGTTTCGCGCTCGTCCAGACCGTAGCCAAGCTCCTTGCGAGTGCGGCGCTCTGCGGCTTCGTTCTCTGCTATTTCCTTGAGGGACAGGTCGTCGTTGTAATAATAATCAAGGGCACTGCGTTCCTTTTCGGTCAGAAGTTCCCCGTAAAGGTCAAGAAGAATAGTGATTCTGGGATCGACAGCCATTCAGAACACTCCTAATTCAAAATGTAAAGGAACATATCTTTACTCGATGCATTATACAATATCTTGTATTAGGTGTCAATGTTTGCACAGCATTATTTGTGATTTCATATTTTTGCCTAAAATTGTATCCTGAATCACGCTGTTGTTTTGTGGCAAAACGGTGTAAAGTCAGATGCTTAACACTGCGTGCGGGCAGAAAAAAGGCGTCTTCCGGATGGAAAACGCCTGATAAGCCAGAGTTTGAATTATTCAGCAACTGCGGCGAGCAGCTGATCGACACGGTCAATACGCTCCCATGTAGCGTTGAGATCCTCGCGGCCCATGTGACCGTACGCAGCAGTGGCGCGATAGATGGGGCGACGCAGATCAAGATCACGGATGATTGCGTCAGGGCGAAGGTCAAAGACTTTGCGCACAGCATCGGAAAGCTTATCTTCGCTGACAGTACCGGTGCCGAAGGTCTCAACCAGAACGGAAACCGGATTTGCCACGCCTATTGCATATGCAATCTGGATTTCGCAGCGCTTTGCAAGCTTCGCAGCCACGATATTCTTTGCGACGTATCGTGCGGCGTAAGCGGCGGATCGGTCGACCTTTGTGGGGTCTTTGCCGGAGAAGGCACCGCCGCCGTGGCGGGCATAGCCGCCATAGGTGTCAACGATTATCTTGCGTCCGGTCAGACCGGTATCACCCTGCGGGCCCCCGATAACAAAGCGTCCGGTCGGGTTAACAAAAATCTTGAGCGAGTCATCAACCAGCTCAGCGGGAAGAATCGGGGTAATAACGTGTTCGATAACGTCCCTGCGAATCTGTTCGATGGAAACATCGGCACTGTGCTGAGAGGAAACGACAACGGTGTCGATGCGGACAGGAGCGTCGTTTTCGTATTCCACGGTGACCTGAGTCTTTCCGTCGGGGCGCAGATAGGGAAGGAGTCCGCTCTTGCGAACTTCTGTGAGCTTCTTTGCCATTCTGTGAGCCAGAGAGATGGGAAGAGGCATAAGCTCCGGGGTCTCATCGCAGGCATAACCAAACATCATGCCCTGATCGCCGGCTCCGGTGGAATCGCCGCCGACGCTGATGCCGCTCTGCACTTCGTTGGAGGTGTTTACGCCGAGTGCGATATCAGGCGACTGTTCGTCAATGGCGGTCATGACAGCACAGGTGTTGCCGTCAAAACAGCTGTCCGATCCGGTGTAGCCGATGTCACATACGACCTGACGAGCCAGCTTGGGAATGTCAACATAATGCGAGGTAGTGATTTCGCCCATTACAACGACCATGCCGGTGGTGGTAAAAGTTTCACAGGCAACATGGGCGTTGGGATCGTTGGCAAGTATTTCGTCAAGAATAGCATCGGAAATCTGGTCACAGACCTTGTCGGGATGTCCCTCGGTGACCGATTCGGAGGTGAATAATCTTTTGCTCATTGGTAATTCCTTTTCTGTATTTAATAACATTTTGCAGCAATGATGCATGTCTTATGCCGAACAAACACAGGTAATAATACCATCTGCGATGGCATTATGCAATAACTAATACGTAAAAAATTAAAAATGCTGCGTGATGCTTGCTTATGCCAGCAGGTATGTGCGGTCAAAGGAGCGCTCATCGAGTGGAGGGCCGAAGAGATAGCCCTGAGCCAGATCGCACTTGATTGAGCGAAGGAATGTGGCCTGTTCAGCGGTTTCAACACCTTCGGAGACAACATGTATACCTAATGAACGCGCCATATTGACGACATTCTCTATAATGCACCGCTCACGTGCGGTAGCGCTGTCACCGGCAAAGAAATTCTTGTCGATCTTGAGGATATCGACCGGCAGATTCTTCAGCAGGTTGAGCGAAGAGAAACCGGAGCCGAAGTCGTCCATGGAAACGATGAGCCCTATACCGTGCAGCTCCTTGATTATGTCAGCAAGATAGCCTTCGTTTTCAGTGAGTGCACTTTCGGTAATCTCAATTTCGATAAGGTTGGGCGGTATATTGTATTTTTTGAGACAGGCGTTGAGGCGCTCGATAAGATTGTCGGTGTTGATGTGGGTGCGGGAGAAGTTAACTGATATGGGATACACCGGCATTCCGTGATCCATGTCGTGGCGCAGCTTGCGGCAGACATGTTCCAGCACGTAGAAGTCGAGCTCTATGACAAAGCCGTTATCCTCAAAGATGGGAATAAACTCGTCAGGGCGCATCAGCTTGGATGAGTTGGGGCGCTTCCAGCGTACCAAGGCTTCAGCTCCGGCAAGCTTATTGTCGCTCAGTGCAAATTTCGGCTGATAGAAAACCACGAATTCCTCGTGGGCGAGTGCGTCAGCCATGACCTCTTCAATGTCCTTCTGGCGGCTCAGGCGGCTCTTCATGTTTTCGTTGAAGTGGGCGATGGCGTTAATATGGATATTCTTGACCGATTTTCTGGCAAGGTTAGCCCGGTCGATCATACCGGAAACGCTGGTTTCGCCATGCTGGATTTTGTAAACGCCGGAACGGACCGGAAGATGATAGCTGATGGTATCGGTCTTCTTTATTGCGTTGATGCGCTCATGAATGGTGTTTATGCGTCTTTCAAGCTCTTCACAGCTTCCGTAGCTGAGAAGAGCTATGAATTTGTCACCGGTGACCCGTCCGAAGAATTCTCCGCCGCGGATCTCGCTGCGGTAGATATCCGAAACCGATCTCAGTATCGCATCGCCGGCACGATAGCCGTATTTTTCGTTAATGAACTTGAAGCGGTCGATATCTGAGTATACTATTGCGTGGTTCTGACCGGAGGAGCTGTTCAGCAGCCTCTCAAACTCAAGCTGGAAGGCATTGAAGTTCATGCTGCCGGTCAGCTTGTCCAGATAGGTTATGCGGTCGATATCCTGCTTTGTTCTCAGACGTACAAGATAACCGATGATTATTTTGGTAATCATCAGGATTTCCTGAACGTCTTCTTCGGCAAACTGATAGCCGTCGCGGCAGACTACGAACGAGAAGCATCCAAGCAGCTCGCTGCCGTCAAGAATCGGGCATTGCAGCATTGCGCTGACGTTGTATTCCTGGGTGAGAGCTGCCACACTGGGATGCTCTTTTGCAAAGGCTTTCATGTCATTGCACAGGAAATATTCGTCACGGCTGGAGCAGAATATTTCGCTGCGGACCTTATCGATCGGAATGACCATGTGATCACGGTTCAGCGGATTCATTAGCTCAGAGGCCCAGTGGTAGGTGATGGTTCCGTGTTCCATATCACCGCTGAACTCAATGACGTATGAGCGGTCAAGCTTGAAGCGTCTGCCAAGAAGCGAAATAATGAGGTTTATGGAGCTGCTGAGCTCGCGCGATTCAAAAAGGATGTCAATTACCTGAGAGAGGAGTGTATCATTTTTGAAGGAAAGCGACTCAGAGGAAGCTGCGGCATTCTCAAGGTGAGCATCGTGCTCTTTGGAAAGGTATGACAGCTGGTCTTCTATGCCGCTGTTGTAAACATAGTAATTGCCAGGTCCGCGGTGCTTGGCCATAATAAGGGCTGAGTCGGCAAGGAAGAAAAGCTGTTCGAATGACGTACCGTGTGAAGGGTAGAGGGCAACGCCAACGCAGCAGGTTACGCTTTCGGTCTTGTCTGTGTTGATAAAGCAATGCTTCACACAGCCGCACAGCGCGCCGGCAAGCTCGAATACCTTTTCGTCTGACTCATAATTATCCACATAGATGGCAAATTCATCGCCGCTGATACGCGAGAAAATGCTGTTGACAGAGAACAGGCTCTTGAGAGCTTCGGAAAGCTCAATGAGCAATGCGTCACCGAAAAGACGGCCAAGATTTTTGTTTATGCTTTTGAAGCGATCAACGTTGAGCACGAACAGCGCGCCGCGTCCGGTGCTGTTGCTGAGAATATTGTTGACTATTCCTTCAAATGCATACCTGTTGCTCAGGTGGGTGAGAGGATCATAATCAATAATGCTGCTGCGTTCGGTGTCCTTTGGTTCGGAGATATGCTTGATCTGACCGATATAGGATATGATACGTCCGCTGTCGTCACGCAGAGGCGTACCGGTGACCGAGTACCAGGCGTAGTTTCCGGAGAAATTGCGCAGACGCAGCTCGGTTTCGATGTTGTCAGGGCAGGTGCGAAGCTGGTTGCAGAGCTCGATATATGCATCAATATGATCGGGATGAACCTCGCCTGCATTGATTAGCGAAGTGCGATAATTCTTCACCTGCTTGAATTTGCCTTCGGTGGATTTTCGGTTGAGCAGATACATCTGATCCCGTTCAACATCATATTCCCAGATGGCGCTGCTGAGATTGCTCAGGAGCAGTCTGTAGCGTTCCTTTTCCAGACTGAGGTCGCGTTCGGTGTTCATGAAGTCCGTGATGTCGATCATGACGCAGTTGGTGATGGTCACGCCGGAGTGGGAAAGCTCCTCCTTGACGCCGCACAGACGACACCACACAATGCTTGAATCGTCAAGCACCATACGGAAGTCGATCTGAGGCACAGCCAGCTCGTTGCCGAGAATGATTCCGCGAACCATGTCCACATCATTTTCATGAATGAGTGCTGCAAGACTGACATTCCTTTTTCCGAAATAGTCGGACTTGGAGCGTTTGATCAGTCTCCAGAAGCCTTCGCTGGCGTTCATGACCGTCAGTGCCTGATCGTCCTTGACAAAGAAGACGGCAGCACCGGTCGCCGGAAGCTTTTTGCCGTATTTTCTGATGCTCTGAGCAAGCGAGAGCGAGACTTTATGTCTGCGTATTTGCCTGAAGTGAAGCGCCTTCAGCGAGGGAAAAACAACGAGCAGACATATAGGTACGGCGATGAGTCCGGATACGGTAAAGCCGAACGGAGTGTTGATGTGGTTATCAGTGCGTCCGTATATCATTGCAAAGATTATTGCAATAATCGCATAACTCAGCAGATAAGAAAAAAGGTATGAGACCACCGACAGTATAATTTTCATTGATTTCTTCATAATATGTGCCTTTCAATAAAAGCAAAGGATAGAAATAATCAAAAAAAGATATGAATAGCAAAAAATCACATAAATATTTTATAAACCCAACACAATTATATGTATAATAACACTTTCGTATAAAAAAATAAAGCGTTAATTTGCATAAAAGAATATAAAAGCACAAAATATCCGGAACAAAATAATGTTCCGGATATCATTGCAGATTACTTATTAATATTGAGTCGTGAAAAGAGCGGTGACAGCGCCTTGAATATTATGAAGGCAAGAAGACAGTTGACGGTGGACTTGATAAGATTGAAGGGGATGATCGCCGGAATCATGAGAGATGAAATGAGTCCGAGGTTTTCAGGAGTGTGACCGCCGAAATACAGTGGAGTGATGAGATAATTCATAGGCACCATGAGGGCGGTCATTGAGAGTGCTCCGAGTAAAAGACCTGTTGTCAGACGACCGATGGTTGCTTTTTTGCGGCAAACAAGTCCGGCGATGACCACCATTGCTCCGGAGGCCACAAAATGCATTATGCAGCCAAGATAGCTGTCTCCGCCAAGGAGAAAAGCCTGAATGACGCTGACGACAAAGAGTACGGCAAGAGAAGAAAGCGGACCAAAAAGGATTGAGCTGATGAGTATGGGAGTGTCGGCAAAATCAAACTTCAGAAAAGGCGCAGCTGGAAACAACGGAAAATTGAAAAAGACCAGTGCAAGTGATACAGCGGCAAGCATGCCAAGGGTGGTAAGTCGGGTGGTGGGCGTGGGTCTGAGACCGGTGTTTTTCTGGTTGTCTGCCATAGGGTGATCCTCCTTTTAATAAGACTCGGAGATGCACAAGGCACAGGAAGGCTCTGCCGGTGTTTTTCCGGCAAAAAATAAAGCCGCCGAAAGGCAGCTCAACGTTGGCAACATGTCTGAAGCGACACGTTCTCGTTATGCCTTTCTTCTGCCATCCGGACTGTAACCGTCGGCTCCGGAATCACACCGGATCAACGTCCGTCAATGAAACGAACGCTCGCGGGCTCTGCGCTGCAAGCATAATGAATACAGAACGCATTACCGCCGGTGGGGAATTTCACCCCGCCCCGAAGAAATTTAGACCATTTTATCACCACATATGGTGGATGTCAATATGCAATCCAACGAATTGACGAAATAATCACAAATTGAACTTGACAGTGATAAAAATGACAGATATAGTATCTTTATGCGTAAAAGTGCATTTTTATGCTCACTGATCATGACCCGGCAGGTCATGGCCTGAATGCGAACTAAAACGAAAGGAAACAAATGCTATGCAAAAGCTGCCTTTTGTCAGCAAAGATCAGCTGACACAGATCATCGAAAAGTTTCCTACCCCTTTTCATCTTTATGATGAAGACGGTATCAGAAAAAACGCCCGTGAGCTGAAACAGGCTTTCGGCTGGAATAAAGGCTTCAAGGAGTATTTTGCCGTCAAGGCCACTCCGACTCCCGCCATTCTCAAAGTGCTCAAGGAAGAGGGCTGCGGCTGTGACTGCTCCTCTTATACCGAGCTCATGCTTGCCGAGGCAATCGGTTCGGTGGGCAGTGATATAATGTTTTCCTCCAACGCCACTCCTGCAGAGGATTTTGTTTATGCACGCAAGCTTGATGCCATAATCAATCTTGACGATATCACGCACATCGAATTCCTTGAAAAAACTGCCGGTCTGCCTGAGACGATCTGCTGCCGTTACAATCCCGGCGGAGTGTTTTCTCTGGGCAACGCAATTATGGATATGCCCGGTGACTCAAAGTATGGCTTTACCCGCAGTCAGCTTACCGAGGGCTTCAAGATCCTCAGAAGCAAGGGCGTCAAGCACTTCGGTCTGCACGCTTTCCTTGCCAGCAACACCAATAACGATGATTATTATCCTGCAATTGCACGCATACTCTTTCAGACTGCCGTTGAGCTCAAGAAAGAAACCGGAGCACACATCAGCTTCATCAATCTTTCCGGCGGCATAGGCATTCCTTATCTGCCGAATCAGAAAAAGAGCGACATAGCAGCCATAGGTGAGGCTGTCAGAAAGGCATATGAAGAAATCCTTGTTCCGGAAGGGATGGATGATATTTCCATTTTCACCGAGCTCGGCCGCTATATGCTGGCTCCTTATGGATGCCTTGTCACCACTGCCATTCATGAGAAGAATATTTACAAAAAGTATATCGGTGTGGATGCCTGTGCGTGCAATCTCATGCGCCCCGCCATGTACGGTGCATATCATCACATCACCGTAGCGGGCAAGGAAAACGCCGAGCCGACTACTGTTTATGACATAGTTGGTTCCCTGTGCGAAAACAATGATAAATTTGCCATTGACCGCAAGCTTCCGGAAATCGAGATGGGTGACATTCTGGTTATCCATGATACCGGTGCTCACGGATTCTCGATGGGCTATAACTACAACGGAAAGCTTCGTTCCGCCGAGCTTATGCTCAAGGAAGACGGAAGCGTTGAAATGATCCGCCGCGCCGAAACCCCTGAGGATTATTTTGCTACGTTTGACTTCCTTAATCTTTTCAACTGATTCATTATAAAGCAGTAATATAGAAGAACCGGCAGTCTTTTCGGAACTGCCGGTTCTTTGTTGTTATCATCTTGAAATCTGATTTACGGTCGGTCAGGCGCGATTACGCCGTTTCAGCAGAACAAGAGTTATTACTGTGCCCGCAAGAAGTGCGGCGGATGAGGCAATGCTCATGACTGTGCCGGAGGAGCATGATGCATCCTCGCTGCCTGCAGGTTCAGCGTCGCTTTCGGGAGCAGCATCAGTGGCTGAGCCGGTGTTTTCGTCTGCGTCAATAAATCCGGTGGCCAGCAGATCAACGGAGAACCATTCGGTGCCGTTGTAGGAAAACTCAGCCGTGCATATTTTGTCGCCGACTGAAGCAGGCCGGGCTTCGGATGCAACGTAAGTGCATTCGGGCTGAGCGCTGCCGTTTCGGACAGATTCGATATCGGCAATGGGCAGCAGGACGGAATCGGTGGGGAATACTGGCTCAAAGGAGAGGATCGACTCTGCACCGGCAATATCTGCAGGTATCTCGAAGCTGTATTCAGCGATCAGTTCTTCCGCAGTTGCATAAGCAAATGACGGGTCGGGAATCTGTCTGCCGTCCTCGTTGACTATAAAATTATCATCAAGCAGCAGATCGCTGACGGTGACGATTTTAAGTCCCTTGTCAAGATAATTCTGGAAGCAGGCATCAAGGGTCTTCTCGGTATGCGTAGCAGAGGCATGGAACAGAATGATCTCGCCGTAATCTATGCCCTCGGTCACGTTTCTGATGGCTTCCTCATAGTCGTATTCCGGGTCGTAGTCAACGGTTTCGGCGCTCCAGCGCACCACTTCAAGGCCGCAGTACTGAGCTACAGCGTAGACTGTTGAGTTGCACGCACCGTAAGGAGGACGGAAAACTGTCGGCACAACACCGCCGGAGGCTTTGATGATCTCATCGTTGCAGCGCTGGAACTCATTGAGGGCCATGGCAGGAGTGATTGTGGTCAGATTCGGGTGATTATTTGTGTGGTTTCCGAGTTCATGGCCTCTGTCGGCGATTTTTTTCACTGCATCAGGATGTTCTCTGACAAAAAAGCCGGTCATGAAAAATGTAGCCTTCGCATCGTACCGGTCAAGCGTATCAAGAATAAAATCTATATACTGTGCTCCGTAAGCGCAGTCAAAGGAGACTGCAATTTCGCCGGGCTTTTCAACTGTTCTGACCATTTCCGAGTCGGGATAGGCAAGAGCGAAGGGCACGGAATCGATCTTTTCGCCGGTAATGTCGCTGTAGAGATGGAGAGAGCCGCGTGCTTCATATTCGGCAGGAGCGGTGAAATGGATGTATCGGCTGTTTTTTCCGGGAGCAAAGGTGAAGGAATGAAGTATCTCTCCGCTGTCGGTTTTTATCGACATAGGGAACGGGGCTCTGATGCGGCCGGAATCGGTGCACTGAACCGCAAAATAAGCATCCTCTCCGGCGGTTGCGACAACAAGCTCGTCGTATATTGAAAAAGAAGGTATCGAACAGATGTCGACAGTATGTCTGGCCTGCTTTCCGACTGAATATCCGTCGCCTGGTTCAATGGAGAAATTGACCTGATAAGTTGCTTCGGTCTGCTCTGTGCTGAACACAACGGATCCGGATGTCTCACCTGCCTTGATAACAGCAGAGCAGGAAGTTGAGCCGTCGGTGAAGGAAACGTAAACATCTTCGGCAACGGGCGAAGCGGCCTCAATGGTCACAGTGTACTGAGAACCGCCGTAAACCGTCTGTCCTTTGGACTGGAAGCCGATGTCGGGAAGCTGTGCTTCGGCAGACACAAACGGTGAGAAAACCGACACAAGCAGAATGCAGGCAAGCAGCGCAGACAATACTTTTTTCATAATATAATCTCCCGGATGGATTTTTGTTAATTATATTCGACGACAAAAGCTTTGTCAATTATGGCAGATTTATAATAGTGTGCCGATCCGCAAAAATCAATGTATAATCGACATCCGGAAACGCTGGCTGAATTACCGCAAGTAGCGGAGGGCGGCAAAGAGATATTGCATAATAGCAGCATCAAAAAGCGCGGAACATCAGCCAGTCCGACTGCTGTTCCGCGCTTGAAGGGCTATTTTTTGATTTTTGCGATAAGTCTCATAACCTTGGCAACGTTTCCGCTCAGACGTATTCTTCCGCTCATAACTGCAGTCAAAGGATTGAGGTTACCGGAAATCAGCAGCATCAGATCATCTGCCGAGATGGTCACCTCTGCGTCGCACGGGGAGTAGACCACGTTGCTGATGCTGAGCCGTCCGTTGAGAAGCTCTACTCCGATCGTGCCGGAGGACGGACCGACTATGTGCAGATTTGCGCAGAAATCATCGTCAGCCGGAAGAAGTCCGGCGTGCTGTGAAGCCATGCTTTCGAGCGTACGGAATATCTGATCAAAGGTCATAAATTCTTGCCTCCGTCTCTATTTTTACAACACGATGATAACAGAGGAGAGGACTATTTGTCAATAAGGTTCGGCTTGGAGCAGCCGCATCCGCAATCGCTGCCTCTGTCCATATCACAGGCGTTGGGAGGGAAGAAGGCCTCGGTCGGGAAGCTGATGCGTCCGAAAAGCTCACAGGGGTCGTTATGCTCCTCCTCCATGCAGATTTTCTCCGGCATGCAGAAATCGTATACGGGAACGAGCATCTGCACCTGCCGCTCAAGCTGAATGATCATGAAAATCCCCAGAGTCACAAGAACCACACGTTCTGCGTGGCCGTGGTCAAAGCATCCGCCAAAGTGGCAGGCGACCGATTTGGGTACACAGGGGCAGCACGGGACACAAGCTGTGTCGAGGCGTGCGTTCAGGCAGATAGGATCGGCGATCTGGCATGTGACTTTGGGCAGACTTCCTGAAGAATGACCATGGGGCTCATCTTCATCGTATACATACTCAGATGCAAAGGTTTTGACGCACCCGTCGCTTCCAAAAAGTATGGCTTTCTTTTTGTAGATGCTCAGTCCGCATACATCACACGCAGCCGATGCCGGCGATACGGTGACGTCCAGTTTGACGGCAAAGAAAATGGTCAGTTCAACGCAGTAATAGCCGCGGTTGAAGGGGACGGGTTCTGTGTCAATGAGCACATTGCAAACCTCTGCGGATCTGAGTTTTACGGCAATTGCGTTGTCTATGATTTCCTGATCACGGTCGGTGAAGTAGACATTGATGTCCTCAAGACATTCACGGTCACGGCAGGCGTCGTATACGCGGCTGGCATTGATGCAGACAGCCTCCTTGAAGCAATCCTTGCGCCCGGTTGTATATCTGTTGTCCGACATTGAAGATTTCCTCCTTGAAATGTAATGAACTCGTACAACAGCTTATGTACGATTCACAACATAATATGAGTAATAAGCGGTGCGGGTTCCTTATATCGGCGGAAAAATCCAAAAAAACTGAACGGAAAACAGAAAGTCAGTAAATATTTTTGTTGCCCGGAGTAAGTTAATGTATTATAATGAATTAAATATAATCAATCTGGATACTGATGTTTTGCTGCGATGTTTTTTCAGAATTGGTGAGGTGAAAGAAATATGTCTGTTAACTGGAAGCTCGGCATGACACCGATCAGCGAGCTTACACTTGAAAACTTCAGAGATTTTGCCAGGGACTACGCTGCATATACATATATGCTGTGCTACAAGGCTACTCTTGACGAAAAACAGTCGGTATCGTTAAGTGCAAATACCCTTGCCGCTGTCGCCTGTAAAGAGGCCGGCAAAGAGGGCAGCGATAAGCTGATGCCGGAGGAAGCAATCAAGCGCTCACTTCTTGATGTTCTCACCAAGCAGCAATTGGCTCAGCTCAACAATGACGATATCAAAGCCGAAAAACAGCTTGATGATAAAACCATAGATGCCATTGTGGACAAGGCGGTTAATCTTGCCAACATGAACATGCCGCGGTATGCACGCGTGTTCAGCGGCACCAAGGGTACTCTGGTCATACTCGGTCTTGTTGCTGTGCTTGTGGCTGCGATTATTCTGATATGGATCAATCCCAACGCCTGCAACGCTGTGACTCAGACGGTAACAGACGGAAAGACTGGCAACGTCAGCGCTGCGGCAAGACCGGACACCGACATGCTGGTCAACGTGGATTTTGATGATACAGCGGCTGACGGCTTCAACAGCGGAGCGTATCCCGTGCTGTTTTCGGTAAGCGGACCGGATTCCCGGACGGTCACCGATATCAGCGTCTTTGTCTCTGCCGGCGTTGAGGTTCCGGCCTATCCCTGCGGCGAATATACTTATGGCTTTGTCGTTACCGAAAGCGATGTGTATCAGGTCCTTGCCGGCAGCGAGATGGGCATGATGTCCTCTTATTGCATGGTTCCGCCGGTCGCTGCTGCTGATGGTCTGTCAGGCGATAGCTATTATGTGGTGTCGCACAACGATAAGGCAATCATAACAATAGAAGATGGCGCGGCGATTTCTCTGCTTCCTGCAAGAGGAGTGCTTGAGAATGCAGCCGGTGCCGTCGAATACACACCTGCTGACGACGCCACAGGAATCGGTCTCGATCGGTTCAGCTACGTCCGGGCTGACGGTACTACGGTTACCGTTCCGGTGCTGGTAAGCAACACTTCACCTTATATTGATCCTGCTTATCTGAACAGAACAGTCACTCATACTCCGTCAAAATCCGGCATGCTTGCCGGAAGCATCGTATCGCAGGATGCTGACGGCGACGAGGTTACCTTCAGCCTTTCCGGTACCGAAGGATGTTCGGCTATGCTTTCGTCCGACGGTTCGTACGTAGTTCTTGTTGAGCCGGAGTACAGGCTCGGAAAGGCCGGCTTCTCTTTCACTGTCAGCGACGGCATCATAGAGTCTGATCCGTATACTGTTGACGTATATCTGCTGAACAATCTTATATCCGCCACCGAGTTGAGCAAGAATTTTGTGTGCTACAGCGGAGAGAACGGTTACTATGAGTTTGCGCTGCCTGAGGTTGATGACGACGGTGACCGGCTTACATGGTCACTGGTCACCGAACAGACGGACGGACTGACTTCCCAGTGGGGCAGCTCTGTGGCTGTGACGGATGGCAATATAGTCCGTTATCGCATCAATCCTTCAATAAACGACAATTTTGTCGAGATACTGACCTTTGCCTGCTCCGATGGCTGGATGAACGGTACTCTTATGACTGTCGTGTGCAATAATTCAGCCAACCGCGCTCCGGTAAGCAGCGGCAACAATTCCGGACAGGTAAAAGCCGGTTCGGTCGGCAATGTGCTTGAAGTCTCGATAGACAATGACTGTCCCTTTGATCGCTGCGTCATTTCATCTGTTGACGAGGTTGTCGGAGGCTCGGTTAAGAACGGAGCCGGCTGGAGCGATCTTAAGTTTGAGTTTACTCCGGACGGATCGGAGGAATTCTGTGTGGTACGGCTGACGGTTTCTGACACGGTGACAAACCAGAGTGTCCAGATCGTATATGACATAACGGTACAATGATAATAAATGCCGGGCGGTCAGGAACAGTGCTCTGACCGTCCGGCTAAACTATGCAGCAGAGCACCTTGGTCAGGTGCCTGTGCAGGAAAGAAGGAATTGTTCTGATACGGAAAAGCAGTAAAGTGGACATGACCAGCGGCGGTATTTTCGGCAAGCTTATTGTTTTTGCTCTGCCGCTTATGGCTACAGGCGTACTGCAGCTGCTGTACAACGCTGCCGACATGATCATTGTCGGCAAATTTGACGGCAAGGAAGCTCTTGCGGCGGTCGGTTCGACCGCTTCGCTGATCAACCTGCTTGTAAATCTGTTTGTCGGTCTTTCGGTCGGTGCCAGTGTTGTGGTCGCGCAGGAATACGGCGCTCGCAGAGAAAAAGAGGTCAGTCGTGCGGTGCACACCTCAATGCTGGTCAGTGTCATTGCCGGTGTTATGGTCTGTGTGATCGGCGTTGCGGCGGCAGAACCGATGCTGGTTCTTATGGGAGCTCCGGAGGACGTTCTCGGTCTGTCGGTCAGGTATCTCAAGATATATTTTCTCGGAATGCCTGCATCCATGATATATAATTACGGCGCGTCGATAATGCGCGGAGTAGGCGATACGCGCCGCCCGCTCATTTATCTTTCCCTGTCGGGTCTTGTCAATGTAATACTGAATTATATTCTTGTGCGTTTCTTCCATCTTGGAGTTGCAGGTGTTGCGGTGGCGACTGTCGCGTCGCAGATCGTGTCTGCGGCGTGTGTCGTCGTAAGCCTTTGCCGGTCGGATGACTGCATTCATCTCTGGCTGGCAAGACTGAGCATCAAAAAGGATATCCTGCTGAGAATCCTGAAAGTTGGAATCCCCGCAGGACTTCAGGGAGCGGTGTTCTCGCTTTCAAATGTGCTCATTCAGTCTTCAATCAATTCCTTTGGCTCAACAGCGATGGCCGGAGCTTCTGCGTCCAACAGCATAGAAGGCATGGTCTACACCTGCATGAACTCAATTGCACAGGCGGCTCTGACCTTTACCGGGCAGAATTACGGAGCCGGCAAGTATAAGCGCATACTGAAGGTGCTTGGCTGCAGTCTTGCACAGGTTATCATGGTTGGCGTGGCGGTCGGATGGACTGTAATTCTTGCAGGACGCACGCTGCTGTCGTTTTTCAACAGTGACCCTGAGGTAATTGAAATGGGAATGCAGCGAATATTCATTATGAGCTCATTGCACTTCCTGTGCGGCGCAATGGACGTGCTGGCAGGTGTAATGCGCGGCATGGGACATTCGGTAGTTCCGATGATCGTGTCCCTGACCGGCGCGTGCGGACTGCGCATCGTCTGGATTGCCACGGTTTTTGCGGCGTTTCCGTCGCTTTCTGTGCTTTATTCCTCTTATCCCGTTACGTGGTTTATAACCACGCTGGTGCACGCGCTTTGCTTTGCTGTCTACTACCGGAAACTGATCGCGTCCGAAAGCGTCAATTGTTCTCAGAAGCTGAATTAATGGTTGCTTTTTCTTTTTTAATATGTTAATATTTTACTCGAATAAACCGGAGGTGTAAAAACTAATGAATCTTGCACAACTCATTTCGTCGTCCAGAATGATCATGGAAGCAGCCGGCAACGCGGCTGCCGTTTCCGGATCTGATGTCCCCGGTATTGCCGGATGCAACAGCGTCACCGGAATTCTTATGATCGTAGTCTATGCGGCTATATTCTATTTCCTGCTTATCCGTCCCCAGAAGAAGCGTCGTCAGGAAGATGAAAAGCTCCGCGCAAGTGTTGAGGTCGGTGACGAGGTCGTTACCATCGGCGGCATCTGCGGACGCATTGTCAGCATCAAGGAAGACGATATCATCGTTATTGAGACCGGTGCCGACCGCACCAAGCTCAAGATGAAGAACTGGGCCATCCAGAGCAACGAGACTGCCAGAGCCCGTCAGGCTGAAATCGCTGCTGCCAATGCCGGCGAAAAGAAGCCCGGATTCTTTGCAAATCTTTTTGGCAAGAAAGATAAGGATCAGCAGAAGTAAGATAGCAATATCGCGTCATAACCTCCCGGACTGTCGAGTATATTTTACAAGACAGTTACGGGAGGTATTGTTATGAGTGGATACAGAAACAGGATCAAAGCAGATTCTGTGTGGGGAATTGTAAGGCCGGCTCTTGCAGGGCTGCTGCTGTCCTGCGCTGTCACGGCGGCGCTGATAGCTGCATTTTCGCTTGTGTTTGTCCTGCTTGAGACTATCTTTGATTCGGCTATCGTTCCTCTTGCGCTGATTTCTGCTGCGCTGGGCTGCTTTGCAGGTGCATATCTGTGTGCGGCCATGATACGCAGAAGAGGGCTTATTTTCGGTCTGCTGACGGGCTTGCTCATGTTTGTGGTGATATGGCTGCTTGGCCTGATGTGCTCTGAAGGGCTGTTCGGCACCGAAACGGCGGTAAAGCTTCTTCTGCTTTTGCTGTCCGGCGGTGCAGGAGGCTATATCGGAGGAATGTGTCAGCACAAACGAAGAAAATAGAAGAAAAATATTGCATTTTATGATAATATACTCTATAATCATGATTAAACAACCAACGGAGGATATTATTATGAAGCATATCAAGACTCTCAATTCTGCAAAGCTCAAGAACAGCGCTGTTTCCGGCGGCTGCGGCGAGTGCCAGGCTTCCTGCCAGAGCGCCTGCAAGACCAGCTGCACTGTGGCTAACCAGTCTTGCGCCAACAAGGAGAACAGCGACGTGCTGGGCAACAACGAGGGCAAGCTGAACCGCAACTTCGGCAAGAAGTAAGCGTTTGGGGCAACCCTGAAAAAGGGCGGAGCTGTTTGCGCTGCCCTTTTTTGATGTGTATGAGGCGGGAGGACACCTCATCCGCCCTCCGGGCACCTTCCCCTCAAGGGGAAGGCTTTGACAAGTGTACGCACCCCAAAGGCTTCC
>JAZUOR010000065.1:0-2392 GCA_045604745.1 Acutalibacteraceae bacterium
GGACATTTACAGCTATATCATTTATTATGGCATTGTCTTGCTGATCTTCATCCCGTCTGTTCTGTTCGGCAAGCGGGTTTTCTGCCACTACTTCTGCTGGATGGCTCCATTTATGATTCTGGGAACAAAAATACGAAAACTTTTGCATTTGCCGGGCTTGCATATTAAAATCAAAAACAAGGAAGCATGCGTTTCATGCGGACAATGCACAGCAAACTGTCCGATGGCAATAAACGTAACAGAACATATAGCAAAAGGACAGATCAACAGCGCTGAATGCATACAGTGCGGCGCCTGCATTGACGCCTGTCCCGGAAAGGTTTTATCCTACGGAATGACAGAAAGGAAATAACGATGGCTCTTGAAAAGAAAATAGATTGTGTTATCCTCGGCTTATTGAGCCATGAGGATCTGACGGGATATGAGATCAAAAAGCGCATGGACACATCTCTCAGTTATTTCTGGGGAGCAAGCTTCGGCAGCATATATCCTGCACTGAGCAGCCTTGTTGCCCGCGGGCTTGCGACCAAGCGTGACGGAGCCGAAAACGGAAGAACGAAGCTGATATACTCAATCACAGAGGACGGCAGAGAACATCTGAGGGAATGGCTCAGAAATCCCGTTGAAAAGGACGAACTGCGTTATGAAACGCTGCTCAAGCTGTTCTTTGGTCATGAGTGCGGCCCGGAGCAGACACTGGCTCATATAGACGCCTTTGAGGATAAAATTAAGCGCGAACTGCCATATCTTCTGAGTGCAGAACAGATACTTGAAAAGCATCTTGATGCCGACGACGCGCATAGATATTATCTGCTCACTGTGAAATTCGGAATCAGAACCTATCGCGCCTATCTTGAATGGTGTGCAGAGGCCAGAGCAATTATCGAAAAGGAGAAAAAATGATGGGTAATTTCGGTTTTTCCTATGTTGGTCTTGTATTTTTGCTTATGCTGTTCATACCCAATATGATCTGGGCGAAAAATCAGCCGCAGGGATACAGCGCCGAAAACGAAAACAAAACTCTTGCCATGTTTGAACGTGCCGGCGAGGTGATAACCTCCTGCTGTGCTGTGTGCTTTTCGGATTTCAATCTGCGCCCCTGGTCGCCGTGGTCACTGTGGCTTGTCGCTGCCTTTGCGGTTATGGTCCTGTATGAAATATGGTGGATAAGGTACTTCAGAAGTAAGAAAACTCTCCGGGATTTTTACAGCAGCATTCTTGGCGTCCCCATCGCCGGAGCCACGTTGCCTGTCATCGGATTTTTTCTGCTTGGAATATACGGAAAAGTGATCTGGATGCTGATCGGCTGCGTCATACTGGGAATAGGTCACATCGGAATTCACCTGAATCATCATAAGGAGATATGTTGAGAGCCGGAACAGCTTAGGCTGCATGCATGCACATCCCGGAACAACAGTCAGGAGGCTGTCGCAGAAAGCAAAATCTGCGGCAGCCTCTTTATTTATCCATTGCAAAAATCCCGCAGCGTTCCGTGCTGCCTGATTTCCCGGACCATTCACAGCCCCAGCCACTGCACGCAGCAGGCCATTCTGATTGTAAAATGCTCTGCACAAAACATTTAAAAAATTGTTTACAAACACATTATAATATGGTACTTTAGTATTGAGTTTCGTTTAATTTAATAGAAAGGATGATCACAATTGAAAAAGAATTCAAAACGCGTTATCATCTCGCTTGCCGCAGCAGCAGTTTTTTCATTGACCGCAATAACAGCTGCTGTATCCTTGACCGCTCCTTCTGCTCTTGACACCGGAACATCTTTTAATTCTCCGCTTTATTCGTCTTCCGCTTCTGACGAAGTATTTGCATTCAAAGATTTCATCTGCACAAAGAACAGCAACGGAGTCGTTATTGCCGGATACACCGGCACCGATTATGTGATATCAATTCCCGGCACAATCGATAAAACTCCGGTTATTGCAATAGGCAGCGAGGCTTTCGAAGGCAACACAACTCTGACCTCAATAACCGTCCCTTCAAGTGTGGTCAGCATTGGTGAAAAGGCATTTTATGCCGATTCATTGGTTAAGATAGTAATTTTGAACCCCAAATGTGAAATTGCTGATTCGGACAACACATTCTGCGATGATGCCGTAATTTACGGATACATCAACTCGACCGCACAGGATTATGCCGAAAAATACGAAAGAAGCTTTGTCCCCATCAGCTCCGGAACCGCTGCAAATACTCCTGCAGAAACAACCACTGTCCCTGCAGCAACAACCACCGCAGAAGAATCCGTTTCAACAACGGCAGCAACCGAAGCCACCTCTGCCACCAGTGCGACTACAACAGAATCTACAACAACTATTACAACTACCACGACCACTACAACCACAACCACTACAACCACAACTACTACAACAACTAC
>JAZUOR010000066.1:0-4226 GCA_045604745.1 Acutalibacteraceae bacterium
TACAGTCCCTCGGACAGGTGCCGGTACACAAAGTACACCAGCAGCTGTTCCTGCTGAATGTCGTCAAGCCCGCAGGCAGGACTCCCGGCATCTGACAGCGCACCCAGCATGTCGCCCCACTTTTCCTCCAGCCGTTCGAGGGACGCATATATCCGCGCCCACACCGACAGACTGCGCTCAGGCATGACCGCGTCAAGGCGGGACAGCACCGAACGGACGCGCTGGGGAATGGTAAGGCTTCTGTCCTGAAGCGTGGTTATGATGCCGTCACGCAGGGAGAGAAAGGCGGCCTCGTTGTCCGGAGTGTCCTGTGCGCCGTCATCCTCAAGGGCGACAAAGCGCACCGTGTCGGTGTTCCCTGCCACAAGCTCTGCTGCCGCCTCGCAGCACAGTCCCAGTCCCATTTCCTCCCGGCTTTCAAATTCGTTTCTGAAGCGTGGATGGTCGGCGCATATCTGGCACAGGGCGTCCTCTCCAAGTGCGATGATTATGTCGCAGAGGTTATCGCTGTTGAGGAAGGGACAGCGTTCTTTTTCTCCAAGGATAAAGGAAGGCTCCTCTCCCCAGCTGATGTTCTCCTTCAGCCTTGCGCCAAGCTCGCCGCCCACCGAGCGGTAACGGGCGCAGCTTTCCTCGTCGATATCTATCTCCCAGCCTATACAGCAGCTGTGAATACACCGTCCGGCCTTGCAGCTGAAACGGCTGTAATAATCGGGTACGATGATTTTCATATATTGCTCCTTTGGTGCGGTATATCAAATGAAAGTGGTTTGCTCGTAGCGTTCGGGCAGGTGACTGAGATATTCAAAGATGCGGTCGGTGCCGGTGACTATGCCATGCTGCGCGCACCGCTCCTCCAGCAGCTTCATCAGCTTTTCACCGTTGGGGCTTGCCAGCTCGTAGGCGCTGCCGTAGTGCTGTATGTACCGCCGCTTCAGTCCGGGAAAATGCCTGTCCAGCGCGGCGTAATAATACTCCCGGTCGCCGTCACGCAGGGTCATGCCGACTCCGAAGTGCATAAGGCCGTAAACTCCTGCGTCGGCGCAGTAATCAAGAATGCCGTTTATGTTGTCTGCGGTGTCGTTTATCCACGGCAGGATGGGGCACAGCCACACCACAGTGGGAATGCCTCGCTCCTGCATGGCCTTCAGTACCTCATACCGGCGGCGGGTGGTGCACACATTGGGCTCGACGATGGCGCACAGTTTTTCGTCAAAGGTGGTCATGGTCACCTGCACCACGCATTTTGCCTTGCGGTTGATGCTCTCCAGCAGGTCGATGTCCCGCAGTATCATGTCTGATTTCGTAAGTATGCTCACGCCGAATTCGTAGCGGTCAATGAGCTCTAAACAGCGGCGGGTAAGACCCAGCTGCTGCTCGCAGTGGAGGTAAGGGTCACACATTGAACCGGTGCCGATCATGCACCTGCGGCGCTTTGACTGCAGAGCCCTTTCCAGCAGTTCCGGTGCGTTGCGTTTGACCTCGATATCCTCAAAGGGATGGGTGAAATTGTAGCACCTGCTGCGGGAATCGCAGTAGATACACCCGTGGGAACAGCCGCGATAGATATTCATGCCGTTGTGCGGCGACAGAATTCCCTTTGCATCAACAAAATGCATGGTGTCCCCCTCCCCTTTTCGGTCTGATTATTATGATATACGAACCGGACGTTTTTTTCAAGGCGGGACATTGCCGGACCGGCATAAATGTGTTGCAAAATCGCCCCGGCTGTGCTATTCTATCTTCTGCAATTTTCGACAGCGGAGGATATGCTGATCATGCTCACCGGAATTAAAAATTTTATAAAAAAAGAGGCGGTGCTGTGCATCACCGCCCTGTGTGCCGCCGCCACCATGCTGCTGGTGCCGCCCGACAGCGCCTACATCGGCTACATCGACCTGAGGGTGCTGTGTCTTCTTCTCAGCCTGATGGCAGTTGTGGCGGGCTTTCAGGCCTGCGGCGCTTTCCGCTGGCTGACCAGTCAGCTTCTCAGCCGGTGCTCAAGCGGACGGCTGCTGAGCGTCATGCTTGTGCTGCTGCCTTTTTTCTGCTCCATGCTGGTGACCAACGACGTGGCGCTGCTGGTGTTTGTACCCTTTACCCTTCCGCTGCTGGCGCAGATCGGCTGCTCACGGGCGGCTGTGCCCATGCTGGTGCTTCAGACCATTGCCGCAAATCTCGGCAGCATGGCAACGCCTGTAGGCAATCCCCAGAATCTTTATCTCTACGCTGCATATAACCTGAGTGCTGCTGAATTCTTTGCGGTCACTCTGCCCCTGACCGGCATCAGTCTTGTGTGCCTCGCGGCGGCATCCCTGCCGGTGCTGCCCCGCAGTCTGCCCGGATTCAAGCTGGAGCAGCAGACCATTGACAGCCCGGTAAAGCTGGCCGTGTACGGTGCGCTGTTTGTGCTGTGCCTGCTGACGGTGTTCCGCATTGTGCCCTACGGCGTGACCACCGTCGTGGTCATTCTTGCCCTGCTGATCATGAACCGGCATCTGATACTCGACCTTGATTTTGCTCTGCTTGCCACCTTTGTGTGCTTCTTTATCATTTCCGGCAACCTCAGCCGGGTGGACGCCGTACGGGATTTTCTCAGCTCCCTGCTCAGCCGCAGCACTCTGCTGACCTCCGCTGCCGCCAGTCAGGTGATAAGCAACGTACCCGCAGCCGTGCTGCTTTCGGAATTCACCGACCGGTGGAAACCGCTGCTGGAGGGCGTGAACATCGGCGGACTGGGCACTCCCATTGCCTCCCTTGCCAGCCTCATCACCCTCAAGCTGTACATGCGCTGGCCGGAAGCAAGGGTGGGCAGATTCCTTGCCGTGTTCACCCTTGCCAACGTCATCGGACTTGCCCTGCTGCTGGGCTTTGCGCTGATGATCTGACATGACAGACAGCCGCCGCAGAGTTGTTTTCCGCGGCGGCTGATATATTTTGCAGTTATTCTATTATGGCAACACCGCATAATTCTAAGTGCGATATTGCGCTGCAAGATTTTTCGTCAGACGATACAAAAAGCGGAGTCAATACTTTGTGTATTGACGAGCATTTTTGTGAAGTATGATGGAAAAGATTCAAGCAAGATCGTGCTTAAGTTCAATAACGGGAATTGTGCGGTGTTGCCTTATATCTGTTCAGCTGAACATGAAGTAAAGGTGGAACGCAAAGCCCGTGATGCCAAGAAGGGTCAGTATGATGCTTGCGATCTGCTGGCCGACAACGCTGAAGCGGGTGGGTGACAGGTCCTCGTTGTAATACAGAGCGCTTGTCAGGTGTTCCAGCTGCCACGAAACGGACGGGAAGAAGCTGCTGAATATGGCGATTGCCAGCAGTATCAGCACTCCGAAGTCTATCTGCACAAACAGCTCAATGGTCTCGCTGTCGAAGCGACCGCTGTTATCTATGGTGCAGATGAGCATAAGTGCAATGACTCCCGCAGCCACCAGACTGGCGATGACTCCGACGATGATGTGCATGGGCGTGCGCTGGATGTATACACCCTTATCAGGGCTGCCGCCGAATTTTTCCTGCTCGATGCTTCCCTCACGGCGGGCTTTTTCCCTTGCCAGCCGGACAAGCTTCTTGCCGGCAGTCTTGCTGCTCATGGGCGCGGTGAGGTCGCCGCCGCACTCCTCGCACTCCCCGGCCTTTGCCGAAAAGGAAAGGGCACATTTTTCACACAGTCTTACCTGAATATCTTTTCTGCTCATGATTATTTCTCCGAACCACTCTTTTTTACTCCATAAAACGGACAGACACACCTTGTGCTGTTTTACCTAATATACCACACAATCCGTACTTCCGCAACTTTAACCGTTACGCACAGTACGCGGACTCTTTCATCAGAGCGATACTTTTATTTTGCTGATATAGCCATATTTAAACAGCAAAATCAAGCAACAAATCCAAACCGAATGACGATTGCAGAAAATGTTCCTGCAGGTTTGCCGGAGCTTCGGCTATTTCTGATGATTATCGGGATATACCGCGAGGTGAAAACTGAAATGGATTAATCCGTACGAAACTGAAATGGATTAATCCGTACGATTACGTTGATTGCTGTCTATGGGCGTGGTATAATTCAATGCAAAAAGAATAGAATGATAAATTTGAATTTGCAGGAGCAAGAACTATGGGATATGCGATTGTTGGCTATTTTGATAAAGAAACGGATGAAAAGATACGAGGATTATGGAAGGACTTAATGATCAAAGATGTAGATG
>JAZUOR010000067.1:0-4615 GCA_045604745.1 Acutalibacteraceae bacterium
GCGGTGAGGCTGCATGGCGCTGATGAACATGGTGCCGTCGTGCATGGTCAGCATTCAGGCATACTGCTCGCCCAGACGGTTTTCGATGCCGCACCATTCCTCCACACCGTGCAGAAAGGTGTTCTTGTCAAGTCCGCATCCGATGAACAGCACCTTTGCCTTGCGGTCAAGGAGTCTGCCGTAGCAGCCTTTGCGTCCGCAGGGAGTGGTCATAAGATGTTCACCGGCGGCAAATTCACGGGCGTCCCTGCCGTACACTGCCAGTGAGTGCGTCGGATGAATTGTCCGCACAGCTCCGTCCTTCTGCAGCAGCAGTCTGCCGAGCACACCGGTGCAGCAGGGAGTGGAGGTCGGTGAAAAGACAGGGTTTGATGAATTGACTGTGTCCCACGAATGGGTGGGCATAAGCAGCAGTCCGTCGGCCATGTAGCTGCACAGAGCATCCACTACGGTCTGCGCACCGCCCTTGATTTCGCCCATGGATCTGAAGGACGAATGGACAAGCAGCGTGCCGTCCTGCGGGATATTCATTTTCTTCAGCTGAGACTGAAGCTGTCGTGCGGTGTACATGGGAAAAAGCCTCCGGTCAGTCTTATATACATATATAGTTTACAACAAAAGGCCGGTTATTTCAATAGCTGTTCGGATTATATTGCTTATGTTGCAATATTAACTTGAGGCAGAAGTTTGTGACACTCCGTAGGCTGCCGGCATACTATGTAGAGAAACTTGAGGAAGGAGGGCGAAATTATGTGCGGTCTTTTCGGAGGCAATTCCTGCGGCAGCTCCTGCACCTGGGTGCTGGTTCTTGTCATTATCTTCCTGCTCAGCCAGAACTGCGGCTGTGACAACGACTACGATTCCCGCGGCTGCGGCAGCAACTACAACGGCTGCAACTGCGGCTGCTGACCATCCCTGTACCCGATAAAAAAGCCCCGGCAGAGCAATCTGCCGGGGCTGAACCCTTGTCAGAGTATTATGTTACGCGGGTCAACAGGCGAGCCGCAGCAAATGGTCAGCGCGTCATGCAGGCACTGTACCTCAAAGGTGCCGTCGGTGGTTTCCTTTTCCCCGTCCAGAGACCAGTCCACCGGTCCGGGACTGCTTACAGCGATGTGAGATGCGCTGCGGAAGGTTATCATGTCGCAGTCGTACTGCTTGCGTGCAAGGGCATTGGTTATCTGCAGAAGATCGTTGAGGTTTTTGGGGTGCCGTATGAGCATGACCTCAAACTTTCCGTCGTTCATGTCAACCAGCAGCGGGTCGATGGTCAGCACACCGCCCAGCGAGGTGGAGTTGCTTATGGCGCCGAATATATAATCGTCCTCATAAACCTCGTCGCCAATCTCAAAGCGCATGTGCTCGGAGCGTATGGACCATACGTCAACAACACCGGACAGCACATAGGCAAGATGTCCTATGGCGTTCTTGAAGCTCTGCGGTGTGGAGTAGGAGGTTCTGGAAAAGGCTCCGAAGGAGGCTACATAGGAAAAATGGCGGCCTGCGAACTGGCCTATATCCAGCTTTCGGGTGCGTCCCTCGGATATGATGCGGGCAGCGGCATCTATATCGGCGGGCAGCCTGAGGCTTGCGGCAAAATCGTTGGTGCTGCCGGTGGGGATGTAGCCCACAGTGACAGCGTGTCCGCCGCGCAGAAGTCCGTTGACCGTTTCGTTGAAGGTGCCGTCACCGCCAACACAGGCGATAAGATCGAAGTGATGACCGTAGCTGCAGGCAAAATCCGACGCGGCCATCCGTCGGTCGGTCATCATTACAGTGCACAGAAACCCGCCTTCCTGCAATATGCTTATAATATCTCCCAGACGCTTCTGACCCTGCTTTGTTCCCGAATTGGGGTTGACAATAAGCAGCAGCTTGCCGGGCATGAGCGGTCATCTCCTTCCATCAAATCTTATCAGCAGTTTACTACATTATAGCAAATGATACATACGGTTTGTTAATTGATTATGAACTGTTGCGGCGCGAACGGGGTGTGAGCACCTGCAATATTCCGCGAAACACAAGCTTTTCCGGTTGACAAAGCTTGTACGGAGGTCGTATACTTAAAATTGGAAAAATGCAGTTTTATGTAAGGAGATCATTGCTATGGCATATTGTCCGTCATGCGGATGCCGGACCGCCGAAGCGGCAAGATTCTGCCCTATGTGCGGTGTCGTAATCAATCAGGAGGCTGTCAATGCCCGTCGTCTGCCGGAGAACGCAGCGCCGAGAAGAGCGGAGGTTCCTCAGCCCAACGAGCGGCTGATAGAGGGATACACCACCCGCAGCAGCTGCGGCAGCAGCACAGCCAGAGCCATGCGTGTGCTGGCGGTTCTGTTTACCGCTCTGCTGGGTGTCGGATGCGCTTCTGCCGGTGTGATGATGCTGATGCGCAGGCAGCTGACCGTCGGTGTGCTGCTGATAGCTGCCGGAGTAATAGGAGCCCTGCTCATATACTTCCTGCTGCACATAGGCATCGTGATTTTCGAAAATATTTCGCTCATGGCCCGCGGCATGGAAACCCAGCACCGAATCACCACAGCCCAGCTGGAAATACTCAGCAGCATGGCCCTTCATCAGGACGAGAGCCTGCAGCTTGAGCGTCAGTCGGTGGAGCTGCTCAAGGTAATGGACGGTGAACGCTTTGACGCTGCCAAGCAGGCCGAATGCCAGACTGCGCTGCTGGACAGGCTTGCCGAGCAGCAGAAGGAACAGGCGCAGCGTCTTGCCGAACTCAGAAGCAGCGGCGACGCAATGCTGCAGCTGGTACGTCCGCTGTCTCAGAGTCTGCAGTCGTGGAAAAACGAATCCCATCGCTTTGTACAGGGTGTGGCTCTTGCTATAGCTCAGCTTCCCGACCGTCTGCGTGATGCCATCGCCGGTAAGGACGGTGCTTTGGAAAGGGACGATCTTTCCGGAGAGGATGCAGCAGCCGATGATGTCTGCCAGACTCTTCCGGAAACGGAGAGCGAGGAAAATGCGCAGGAATAAACAGGCCTGCGGCAGATAGTTTAATTCAAGAAAATACGCACCAGAGGTGAAACAATATGCAATGTCCGTCCTGCGGCACCATATGGAAAGAGGGCTTTCTGCACTGTGCCTACTGCGGCTCGGCGCTTAAGCCCATAATACGCACCGACCGCGCCGGCAAGCAGACACCCGCATCGCGCAGATGCTCCTGCTGCAGCCGCTCGCTGCCACCCTATTATCGTTTCTGCGATTTCTGCGGAACTCCGGTCGCCGAAGCGCAAGGCGCAGATGCGTTCAAATGGGCAGCGGTCAGCGCCAGTGCACAGGCAGTCGGACCGGCTTCAAAAAAGAAAGAGCCTGAACCCGTAGCAGAGGAAAGAATTCCGAAGCCCGCTGCGGAGCCGGAGGAAACTCCGGAAGCCATCGCTTCTGAGCCCATCGGCACAGAGGACGCAGAAGAAAAAGCAGTCGAACATGAACCGGAAAAGCCCGTGATCATCTCAGTCGAAGAGGAAGAATACTCCGAGGCTGAAGAATACATCGAGGACGAAGAATACGTCGAGGACGAAGAATACGTCGAGGACGAGGAATACGTCGAGGACGAAGAGTACGTCGAAGACGAAGATTATGTCGAGGGCGAAGATTACGCTGAGGACGAGGAATACGTCGAAGACGAAGATTACGCCGAAGACGAAGAATACCCCGAAGACGAAGAATACCCCGAAGAAAACGCAGGGGAAGAGGACGCGGAGTATCCCGACGGAGCTACCCGTACGTTTGATATGGGAGCGGTCAACGCCAACGTCCATCTGTGCGATTATGACGATTTTGCCAAACAGACCAATCGCAAGATAGGTATACATAATCCTCGCCATGATGAACACGACGAACCGATGCCCCAGAACACTTCCGGCGGCTATTACGGCGGAGTCCGCTTCGTCGTGGCATGGCTGCTTGGTCTTGTGGCGCTGCTTACAGCAATCGCCGCTCCGGTGTTTGATCCGGGCGCCGGCTTTATTCCGGAGAAATTCAGCAGTGTCCTGACCAGATCGATCGAAATGATGCATGCCGGCACTGCACCGGACGGATGGTTCATTGCTTACACGGCGGCAACGCTTCTGCCGGCGCTTCTGCTGGTGGTCATGGCAGCCTGCCGCAAGCGTCTGAGCTGCATGCTCTGTGCCGAGCTGGGTCTGCTGCTGCCGCTGTCGGTGTGGCTGGTCAACGTGTCGGCAAGACAGACAAAGCTCATCACAATTTCCGAATCGTCCATACAGGTTGGCTTCGCTGCCGTTCTTCTGCTCCACCTTATCGTCCTGTGCATAATGGCAGGGCAGAAAAAACGCAGCAGATAACATTTTCGTAATGGCATGCACTCTGGCAGGGGTGTACGCCGGAAAAAGTCAATACACATCAGACATCTGAAAAGGAGCATCAACATGAACAACGAAAAGAACAACACAGCCGCCGCGCCGGTAGTTCCCACAAAAAAACAGAATCTCATCCAGTCGGTCAAGTTTCTGCTGTTTTCCATCTCTGCGGGAGTTATTCAGGTAGGCTCGTTTGCTTTGCTGGAATCACTCACAAAGCTGCCCTACTGGCCCTGCTATCTGATTTCGCTGGTGCTGTCGGTGCTGTGGAACTT
>JAZUOR010000068.1:0-4119 GCA_045604745.1 Acutalibacteraceae bacterium
GGTAGGCATGGGCGACATGGAGGCTTTCTTTGCAAAGGAGCCGCTGCCCGAAATGGCATTCACTCCCGATTCTGGCTATACCGTGTGCAACCGTGAAAAGGGCATCATGCATTTCTCGGCTTCAATTCCCATGCAGGAGGGCTCAAAGGTTCTGTCCTTTGAGGCAGGAACTGCTGTCAACTGCGTTGCTGAAAAAGCAAACGCATTTATAGTCTGTGATGAAGGCGAAGCGGCTATGATCGCGTCGCGAGTCCGTGAAACGGGCTGTGACTGTGAATATTCCGCGTCAGCAGGCGGCTTCATTATCAATGCTGTGGGTCGCTCGGCTCACGCCATGCAGCCTCATGTGGGACTTAATGCCGCAGCAGCTCTGATCAATGCCATCGACTTTGTCACCGACAGCCGTGAGAGCGGTCTTGCTGTGGCTTCAAAGCTGTTCTGCTGTGATCTTGACGGAAAAGCTCTGGGAATAGCCCAGTCGGACGAACCCTCCGGTGCGCTTACAATGAACCTTGGCAACATCCGTCTTGAGAGCGGAAAGCTGCATGCCGGAATCGACATTCGTTTTCCGGTCACCGCTGACGGCGATGCCATCATAAGTGCCATCAGAACTACGTGTGAACAGAACGGCGTCGGAATAAGCGAAGAACATATTGTCGCTCCTATCTATATGCCTGAGGATGCACCGCTCATCAGAGCACTGTGCGAGTGCTATGAGCAGGTTTCCGGCAAGCCGGCAAATGTTTATGCAACGGGCGGCGGTACATATGCCCGTTCGCTGTGCGGCAGAGGCGTTGCCTTTGGCATGGAGTTTCCCGATTCTCAGCCGACCAGACTCCATGAGGCCAACGAGAGCTTTGATAAAGAGGAGCTCATGAAGCATGCCGAGATATGCCTTGCGGCAATGCATCGCATGATGACAATGTAAAATCATGACCGTTTCCGATATTATCAAAAAAGGCAGAAACGCAGGAATAAAGCGGGGAGACCTTGCTCTGGTCGCCCTGCTGCTTGCGTTATCGCTGTTTCTGATGATTTTTGCCTTGGCAGGAGCACATCAGGGTGCGGCTGTACGTGTGTGCGTGGACGGCAGGCAGGTAGCGGTGCTGCCGCTTGACACCGATACACGCTATGAGATACCGGGCGGCTGCGGCAATGTGCTGGAAATAACAGGCGGCAAAGCGCACATGCTGTCGGCAGAATGTCCGGACGGCAGCTGTGTGTCACAGAGGGCCGTTTTCCGTGCCGGAGAATGCATAGTATGCCTTCCGGGAAGGGTTACGGTGACCGTAGAGTCTGATGACACTGATGGACTGGATGCTGTGGCATATTGACCGATTAAGCCTGTTTTTTGGGCGTTAATTGGTCAAAATTGAAAGAATAATCGCATAGGTCTGCAATTTTTGTTGCCCGATGGGACTATATATGGTATAATACTCGGAAATCGTGCGGTGTTGGGCTGTTCGCTGATAAGGAGTGCTGGCAGAGTCACTTTGCACTGTCGGGCCGGAAACACGGAGGAAGGGGAGAAGTCATTGACCAGTTCAGATATAGAATGCTACTGCTACTTTGCCTATCTCGGACCCTTCTGGTTTATAGGTCTGCTGAGTGAAAAACGGGATAATCCCAAGCTAAGGTTCCATCTTAATCAGGGGCTGCTTCTGTTTATTGCAGAGGTGATTGCTATCGTTGCTGTCTACTTCCTGAGCATGCTGGTCAGACTGATACCCTATGCGGGCGGAGTAATATCTGCCTTGCTGTGGCTGGCGGTGATAGGCTGTGCCGGATGGCTGGCAGTAAAGGGCATGCTTACAGTTGCCTCCGACACCAAGCACCGGCTTCCGTACATTGGCGGGTTTAATCTGCTGAAATGACGAACACGCAATAACGCAAAGGACATAATATGAGAAATAACGACCTGCACAGACAGCTGACTGCACTGCTGATCGCCGTTCTGATGCTTACCGGTCTGCTGTCCGGCTGCGGAAAAGATGACGAGATCGAGCAGGTCACGCTGCGCACCACGAGCATCATGGGCGACGACAGCACAAAGGAGATGTACAAATCTCTCCTTGAGGCTTATTCGGCGGAATATCCCCATGTCTACCACATAGGCACCATAGCCGGGCAGGATAACGCCTACAAGCTCGACCTTACATTTGAAAGTACCTATGCCACATCGAGATATCCTCATGCGGTATACTATTATACAGACACAGGCATCATGAAGCTGACCGAGCAGTTTGTTTCGGTGGAGGAGATCCGGGAAATATATCCCGATTTTGCTGCCGGGGTCACAGATGCTGCCCTTGACAGTGTGCGTTCGGTAAACGGCAAGGCCTACTGCGTTCCTTTTGCCGGAAGCTGGACGGCTATGGCGGTCAACACAAAGATGCTTGAGCGTTATTCCCTCAGACCGCCGGAAACGTGGCAGGATCTTATTGTCGCCTCCGGTATATTGTCTGCACGGGGAATAACTGCAATTGCAAATTCTCCCGATGACAGTGCAGCGCTTCTTGAACTTCTGTGCGTAGCTCTTGCCGGAGAAAGAACCGTTGATGCTGCTGTAACCGATGAGGTTCCGCTCAGCTACGAATACGCACGGGAAACGTGGTTAGAGGTGTTCAGACGCTATGATGAGCTGTGCGGCATCAATTCATTCCCGCCTGCCGTCGTCAGCGACGAGCTGTCGGCTGCGCTTGAGCAGATGGCTCTTGTGGAAGCGGAAAAGCTTGCCTCACAGACTTCGGCAAGCGATATTGCTGCTGAAGTATCGCAGACGGATGCACAGACGCAGTCACAGAATGTTATTCCGGACGCAATAGAGCTGTTTAATTCCGGTGAGGCGGCTATGCTCATAATTGACAGTGAAGACCTTGAGCGCATCGAGCTTGAAGATTTTTCGCTGGTCATGTTTCCCGACTGTACCGGTGATGACAGGCGACTGCTTTCCGGAAGCTATGATACCGCCTGGTTCATTACCCGCCGCGCATTCAATGACAGCTCCGTGAGAGATGCCGTGGTGGCTTTCGTTGATATGATGGTCAGCGGAAAGGCAAGCGACAGCTTTGCGGAAATGGGATACCTTCCCTCGGTGGTATCAGCCGGAGATGTCGTGACCGGTCTGTACGGTCTGGCACAGTCGGCAGACGAGCTGGCGGCTTCGCGCCGTACGCCTGCGGCATCAGCCCGGTTCGGTGAGCTGGAAGATATAGCCGCTGCTCTCAGCATGGATATAATCACCCCGGAGCAGGCGGTGATGATGCTGGCTGACCGCTCGCTTGAACTGACCGATGTTATCGAAAAACCGCAGAATAAGCCGGCAGCACCCGAACCGCCGGCGGTGACTTTGCCTGAGGATGCACCGGTGTCCGTCACCGACATCACAGATATACAATAATGCTACTAAACTCAAAGGAGTAGATACAATGGGCTTGATTGTTCAGAAATTCGGCGGCTCGTCAGTAGCCAACGCCGAGCGCGTGATGAATGTTGCGCGCATAGTGACCGACACCTACAACAAGGAAGGCAACGACGTTATCGTGGTTGTCTCTGCGCAGGGTGACACTACCGATGATCTTATTGCAAAGGGCAAGGAGATCAATCCCAACGGTTCCAAGCGCGAGATGGATATGCTCATGTCTGCCGGCGAGCAGATATCCATAGCTCTGCTGGCCATGGCAATAGAAAAGCTTGGCTATCGCGTTGTGTCCCTGCTGGGATGGCAGGCCGGCTTTGAATCCAGCTCGGTCTATGGCGCTGCACGCATCAAGCGCGTAAACAGCGACCGTCTTCGCACTGAAATCGGTCAGCACCGCATCGTCATTGTAGCCGGTTTCCAGGGTCTCAACAAATATGATGATATCACAACCTTCGGCCGCGGCGGCAGTGATACCAGCGCCGTAGCCATCGCAGCGGCAATGCATGCCGACAAGTGCCAGATTTATACCGACGTTGACGGTGTTTACACCGCAGATCCCCGCAAGATCGACGACGCTGTCAAGCTTGAGGAGATCACCTATGACGAGATGCTTGAGCTTGCCACTCTGGGTGCCCAGGTGCTCAATAACCGTTCGGTGGAAATGGCAAAAAAATATAATGTAGAGCTTGAGGTGCTTT
>JAZUOR010000069.1:0-5169 GCA_045604745.1 Acutalibacteraceae bacterium
TGGCACCGTTGCTCTCAGTAGCCTTCGGCGAGATATACTCCAGGTTGGCATCGAACTTCAGGTCCTGCAAGGCACCGACGGGAATCTTCATCGACATACCGTTGACCAACTGTCCCACCTCGGTCTCATCGGGCACGTCCATTCGGGCGGCGTAATCTCCGCCGGCAAAGTTGCGCACCACCGAAGCCATCTCGCGCAGCGGCTTGACCTGAGAGTAGGTTATGATATAGACCGCCACCAGCGAAGCGATGGAGGCAATGATAATGGCGATGATAACGATATTCGCCACTTCACTGCGGAATTCCTGAATGCTGTGTGCCGAAGAAACAGCGAAGACGATGCCGACGATGACCTCCGAGCCGGAGGCGTTGACCACGATTACAGGAGATCCGACCACGAACTGGGGCTCGCTGTATATTCCTCCCATGTTGTCGGTGGAACGGTAGATGCGGGTTGAAAGGTCGGCGTTGTTCAGAGTATAGGTGAAGAAGTCCTCCGGCATGGCGCTCTTGTGCCGGCAGACTGCTCCGGATTCCGCAGATGCCGTGCTGAGGGTATCCTCCTCG
The DNA here is from genome assembly GCA_045604745.1 of Acutalibacteraceae bacterium. Taxonomy (GTDB): domain Bacteria; phylum Bacillota; class Clostridia; order Oscillospirales; family Acutalibacteraceae; genus SIG598. Next base: position 567 of record JAZUOR010000069.1, read on the forward strand.
GAGCAAACCAGCACCGTATTGTCCGTGCCGAGAATGAACAGGTCGGCATCAATGCTCTGGCCTATAACTGCCATGGAGGAACGCAGTGTGCGCGAAGCAGCCTCGCTCATTTCGTAATTTCCCGGTGTACCGTCAGGGTTCACGGCCTGCACGATGTAGCGGGAGGCGCGCTGGGAGATGACGTTGACGTTATCAACCAGCAGCTGCTGCTTTTCGTCCTGCCACTGACCGGTTACGGCGCTGGCCAGAACAATGCCGAAGAGTATGAAGCAAACGATGACGATGGCCGATGTTGCCAGAAGATAGCGCGTAAACAGCGTGCGCCACATACTGTGCCACGCACGCTGTACAGCTTCCCAGAACATATTGGCATCGTAGCATACTTTCTCCCAGAGGCGGTTCAGACGACCGCGCATCATAAGGAGCCATTCGGTTATCCTGCTGCTCACGACTGCTTGACTTCAAACTTGTAGCCTACGCCCCAGACTGTCTTGAGCGACCACTGCTCGCTGACACCCTCCAGCTTTTCACGCAGACGCTTGACATGAACGTCCACGGTGCGGGAATCGCCGTAGTAGTTGAAGCCCCAGACCTCGTCAAGGAGCTGATCGCGGGAGAAAACGCGGTTGGGATTGCTTGCAAGATGGTAAATGAGTTCCATCTCTTTGGGCGGAGTGTCCACCTGACGACCGTCCACCCGCAGCTCGTAGTTGTTGAGATTTATGCTGAGCTTGTCAAAGGTAACGACCTTCTTTTCGTCGGAATCCTGCTTGGCAGAGCGACGAAGAACGGCCTTGATGCGAGCCATGACCTCTTTGGCTTCAAAGGGCTTTACCACGTAATCGTCTGCGCCCAGCTCAAGACCTAGAACCTTGTCAAAGGTTTCGCCCTTGGCGGTGAGCATGATGATGGGGCATTTGGACTTTTTGCGGATTTCGCGGCACACCTGCCAGCCGTCCATGCTGGGCAGCATTATATCCAGCAGTATGAGATCGGGACGCTCTGCGTCAAAGCAGTCCACAGCCTTCTGACCATCATGTGCCATGGCGACGGTGTAGCCGTCCTTCTCGGCGTACAGCCTGAGAAGCTCCCATATTTTCTGATCCTCATCGACTATCAAAATCTTTTCGTTATCCATATTCTCTCCTCTGCTTTATGTAGTTTTTGCTGATATGCTGATATTATAATACATTATTGCACCAAAGGGAATAAACAAATTTTGAATAATTGGTGGCTTTGCGGCAGAAAACGGCGGAAAATGCCCGCCGGAGCACTTTGACGGCTGCCGGCGGGCACGGAGCGGATCGGTTTTTACTGAATCCGGGTCAATCAGTATTATATGCTGAACGTGGTTAGCTGCCGGAAAACCTGACGTCAAGGCCGTCAAATTTATCCTTCCACTTGTCCGAAACGTTGAGTGCATGAGCGTAAGGCAGCACATCGTAGTAATAGTCTGGGTTTTCGTCCAGAAGCATTTCCAGACGCTCCTTTTCCGCAGAGTCAAGGAACTGTCTGAAGCCTTCGCAGCGGGGAATGATGTATGCACCGTATTCGGAATAGTTGCGGATAATCGGCGACAGGGCGAGAACGAGAACAAGCAGCAGGGCAAACGGGGCGGCTGCCCACATGCTTATGGAGCTGTGAGCAAAGCTCATGGTATATGCCGTGCAGGCGATTGCTCCCAGAAGGAGACCAAACACATTGCCAAATACGGATGAAGAGGGCTTGAGCCGCTTTTTGCCGCGAGCCCGATGGAAGGCTGTGTGTACCAGAATGAACAGCAGAGCGGCAAGAGCCGGGAGGAGCAGCGGTTTCATGTCTATTTCGCCGGAACGCACAAGGGTGGTGAAATCCTTTATCGCAGAGGCTTTGCCGTATGTATTGCGGTCACCGAGCAGCAGGGTGTAAGGATCGCTGGAATCAAAATATCCGTAACGATTCAGGTTGTACTCCGAGAAAAGCATACATGCCGAAAACATCGTATATGGGATAATGGACGGAAGGAGAGCAAACGGGGAAGGAACAAAGGGAACCAGAAGCAGCAGAGCTCCGACGCGGGAGGCCAGCAGAGCAACGACAACAGCAGCCAGGGAGGATGCAGCGGCCGAGAAATAATTGCCGATGCCCATGGAGTGGATAAGATGCATCGACGGCAGCAGCATAGCCATCCAGCATGCAAGTGTGGGAACGATGGATGAAGCTGTGTCACGGGATTTTACGGTCAGCCTGCGGTCCGATTTGGTGAACATGGTGTTGAGCTGACGGAAAACCTCCTTGGCAAAGTGCTTGAAATGGTCGGCGAGCTCTGCGGAATTGGTCTTTTCGGGAACGACGTTAGGGTCATCGAGGTTATAATCCAGCCCCAGATAACTCCTGGTCCAGATCTTTGAAAAGAAACGCTTTTCGTATTCGGTGTGATGGTCATCCAGCTTATTCAGCCGAGTGAGAGTGAACTGTCCCTTGCGCTCGCCCATTTCGATGGCAATGTGCTTGTGGGAAGCCCAGTAGTAAAGCAGGGCGATGACATCGTGCTCGTTGATTTTTTCGTCGATGATATAACCCACCTCGGCGGGGTTGAGATCATCGGGAGCGTAGAATTCAATGGTGGGGATCATAGGGTGGCGCTTTTTGGTCACGATGAAAACAACAGCGATAATCAGCGGAATGAGCATCATGCCGAGCATGATCAGCTCAACGCCGATGGAAGAGGAAAGAGAGCTCATGTTATGTTTCCTTTCTGTTTTTTTATGTATGGGGTTATCCGGCTGTATGGTTTTTCTTTGACTTTTTGCCGGCCATTTTTGCAAGAGAATCAAGACCGTTCATCATTACTCTGGTTATCTTGTTAGAAGAGCCGTATTCGTCGGAGAACCAGCCGGGAATATCGGTTTCTATGCTGCCGGTTTTTTCCAGCCATGCCGCCGAAACTCCCAGCACCTGTGCGTAGGGAAGAACGTCGTAGTAATAATTGGGGTTTTCGTCCAGCAGCATTTCCAGCCGGTCCTTTTCGGCGGTGGCAAGAAACTGCCTGAAGCCTATGCAGCGGGCCACCAGCTGTGAGCCGTATTCGGTCAGCGATCGGATTCTGGGTGAAAGAGCCGAGCAGAGCAGAACGGCTACGCCCAGCAGAGAAGCGCTCCACGGGGACATGTTGGTGGTGAGGAAGGAAAGAGCATAGCCTGCCGTGCACAGCACGCCGAGAATCCACGCGGAGGTGTTGAAGCGGGCTGATTTCTTTTCGTCCACACGTCTGAAAATATAGCCCTTTTCAAACAGACCGGACACAAGAAAGTAAAGCAGAGCAACGATGGAGGGCAGCCAGGAGATGGTCTCGCCTTTTTCCACCATATACGGAACAAGAAAAACAAGCAGCAGAGTTGAAAACGGAATGAGGAACAAAAGGCGCAGGGCAAGAGGGGACTCGAACGGGAAGCCATCCAGAACCACTCTCAGCCAGATAAACAGTGCAAACGCAAATGAACCCAGTACCGTCCCAAGAAATACATCGAGACCGACGATATTTATTATCTGCATCAGCGGCAGGAGCAGGGCGAGAGTACCGGCGATGGTGGGCAGCTGGGGAGCAACACGGTCACGGTATTTGACCGTCAGACGGCGCTGGGAGCGGTCAAACCCGGTGCGCATGCTCCTGTAAGCCTTATTGACGGCGTTTCTGAGGCCGACGGAAAGGTCCTTCGAGGTCACGGTGCGGCTTTTGCCGGCAAGGCGGAAATTGTCCTCCTCCGGAATAAGTGAGTAGGAGCGCTTGTGGATGTTTTTGCCGCCCAGATACCACATGTCATCAAAAAGCTGTTTTTCGTAATCGGAATGTTCGTCGCCAAGCTCGGACAGGCGACGGAGGGTAAAGGTATCCTCTCCGGTCATGGTGATGGAAAGATGCTTGTGTGATGCCCAGTAATATATCAGCGAGGTCATGTCCTCAGGCGTGACGAAGCCGTCGATGACATAACCGATCTCGGCGGGGTTCAGCCCGTCCGGAGCGTAGAATTCAATGGTGGGAATCATAGTGTAGCGTTTTTTGGTAACGCGGAAGATGATGGTGACCAGCAGCATTATCAGAGCCGCTGCGATCACAACACCCTCAACAATCGGTTCGGAGGACATTTCCATAATGTCAAATACATCCATATTCCGATTCCTTTCCTTTTTGTCTCTGATTTAGTTCTGCCGCATCATCCGGATAAGGGAAGATGCGGCAGAATAATTCCTGTTTTGGATTGGTGAGCGGTAAGGCCCGGTCAGGTGCGGAAAAACACGAGGGGGATTACCAGCGTCCGCCGCCGCCTCCGCCTCCGCCTCCGCCGGAGAAGCCGCCGCCGAAGCTGCCGCCTCCGCCGGAGAAGCCGCCGAAGCTGCCTCCGCTGCCGAAGCTGCCGCCGCCGGAGTTTGTATAGGTGGGAACGGAGCGCATGTGGGTGTTCATGCGGGACATGTTGCGGATCATCATGTAGCGTGCGGTGGTTGCGTTGACGTCGCTGCCGTAGAACCATGCGGGCGGCTCGGATTCAAGACCCTTGAACTTGTTTGCCCAGATGTCGGAAACGCCCAGCACCTGTGCGTAGGGCAGGATGTCGTAGTAATA
>JAZUOR010000070.1:0-5425 GCA_045604745.1 Acutalibacteraceae bacterium
GAATTTACAATGTTGTGCGGACGCTTGCCTTCATGACCATTGGTAGCCCACGGCTTTTCGATGACATTTGCGGAATCCTCGTTAATAACGACCGGCTCCATCATCTGACCGAGCATACCGTCTGCGAGGATCATTGCCGGCATTCTGTACTTGTCTGCGCGGTCAAATGCGCCAGCAACAAGATCGACCATCTCCTGAAGGGTAGACGGAGCAAATACCAGAATCTGGAAATCACCGTGACCGGTAGCCTTTGTAGCCTGCCAATAGTCCGCCTGCGAGGGCTGGATACCGCCAAGACCGGGACCGCCTCTCTGCACATTGATGATAAGACACGGCAGATCGGAACCCGCCAGATAAGAAATACCCTCAGTCTTGAGGCTTATTCCGGGCGAAGAAGATGATGTCATCGTACGGACACCGGCAGACGCAGCACCCAGTACCATATTGATAGCGGCGACCTCGGATTCAGCCTGCAGATATGTACCGCCGATCTTCGGCATGCGCTTTGCCATATAAGCAGCGAGCTCGGACTGCGGAGTTATCGGATAACCAAAGAAATGACGGCAGCCAGCCTGAATAGCAGCTTCCGCAAGGGCTACATTGCCCTTCATAAGAACTTTTTCAGCCATTATTTTACTCCCTACCTTTCTACTGTGATAGCAACATCAGGACACATCATTGCGCACATTGCGCAGCCGATGCACTTCTCCGGGTCGGTCAGGGTCGAGGGATGGTATCCCTTGGCGTTGATGCGGTCGGCGTCCAGCTTGAGCAGTCCTCTCGGACAGGCAGTGACGCACAGCTCGCAGCCCTTGCACAGGGTTTCGTCTACGGTGATCTTTGCCATTATTGACCTCCATCTGCCGTGTGCTTATGCACGCGGCGAATTTGAATATGAAAATTTGATTGATGCCTTTTCTGTCAGCATGCTCCCTGCACACCGTCGGTCTCCCACGGCTTTGTTACCATGATATCCACAGGCCAGATATGTCTGCCGCAGCCGGAAAGCGCTTCGCTTATCCTTCGCTCGGCAGCGGTGGCGGCTATTGGCAGTCCGGTCAGTGCAGAGACCGCGTCGGCATATGCAAAGGAACCGGTCACTGTTTCGGCGGTGGTGAACTGCATAAGGTGGGAGTTGTTGACTATGGCGTGCGCCCTCAGGTGGGATGCAGCTTCAATCTCCCGCAGCAGTTCAACGGTTTCCTCTGCAGTCTGAGACTGGGAACGATACTGATTGACAGCGTAGAGCATAGTGTACGGCTTTTCGGAAAGCCGGCGGCTGAACCGTCCCAGCGCCGTTGCACCTGCATCGTCTCCGCCAACGTCGATGATGATGCGTCCGGTGCGTGTGAAAATGGAATACATCTCGGTGGTGATGGACGGCAGATCCACGTTGGAATGAGCAAAGGCAGGTGCGATAAGCTCCACACCCAGCTCCTCCAGCAGCGGACCGTAATCACTGGCACGGAAATAGGGATTGACAATATCCATATCCACCACAGTGACCTGCTCGCCTGCTTTTGAGCAGTGCGAAGCAAGGTTGAGCGCCAGATTGGTCTTTCCGCAGCCGTAGTGTCCGCAGATAAGTATGATGTCGGCGACACCGCCGGGCAGCCTGAAAATATCAGACAGATCATTAATCAAACGGATCACCTCTTTCTTCATAATACGTCTGCTTACGATTTTGATAATTATAGCACTATCGAAGTATGTATGCAAGGTTCAAATTGCGGTTTATTACGATGAAGCGGGCAGGTTTTTAGGGGAAATTGACGATAATTGAGCCAATTTTTAGAAATTTGTTTTCTATACGCATTTGCATTGTACTATTATTTGGACATCCGAGCCGATCAGCGAAAATAACTGTACAAAAAGCTGCCGCAGTTTCGTATAATATCATTGGAAATATTAACCCCAGAGAGGTATAAAATGAGATTAATGCATCTTTCCGACCTGCACATAGGCAAGCGGCTGTGCGAACAGTCGCTGCTGGAGGATCAGGCATACATATTTGACCAGATCATCAGCATCGCAGCCGAAGAACAGCCCGATGCCATAATAATCGCAGGAGATCTTTACGACAAGACTCTGCCCTCAGCCGAAGCGGTCAGTCTGTGCGACGATCTGCTCTGCCGGCTCGTTTCATCCGGGTGCCGGCTGATTATCATCAGCGGCAACCATGATTCTGCCGAGCGTGTTGCTTTTGGCGGAAGGCTTATGGCACACAGCGGCGTACACATCTCGCCGGTCTATGACGGCAATGTTCAGCCGGTTACTCTGACCGACGAACACGGTGAGCTTGACATATTCATGCTCCCGTTTGTCAAGCCGGTGCATGTGCGCTGCGCATGGCCGGAAGAAGATATCCAATCCTACACCGACGCTGTCAGAGCCGCTGTGGAGCACATGCCGCTCGATGCTGCCCGGAGAAACGTGCTGGTGACACACCAGTTTGTTTCCGGCGCACAGCGCAGCGACTCGGAGGAAGTAAGCGTAGGCGGCAGTGACAATGTTGACTCATCCGTGTTTGACAGCTTTGATTACGTCGCTCTCGGACATCTGCACAAGGCGCAGAGCACGGGTCGAAGCACCATACGCTATTGCGGTACACCGCTGAAATATTCCTTTGCCGAAGCCGGTCATGAAAAGTCTGTGACCATAGTGGATATGGGTGCAAAGGGCTGTGTGGATATACGCGAAATACCACTCTGCCCTATGCGTGATCTGGTGGATATCCGGGGCTCTTTTGCCGAACTGTGCAGCCGCCATGCAGGTGATCCTCATACCGACCCCTATACCCGCATTGCTCTGACCGACGAGGAAGATATTCCTGATGCATTCAGCCGTTTGCGGCTTATATATCCCAATCTGCTGCGGCTGGTATATGACAACACCCGCACACGCCGCAACGCTGAGGTGGGTACTGCAGGACAGGCCGAAGAAAAATCACCTGCAGTGCTGCTGGGTGAATTGTATGAGCGGCAGTGCAACCAGCCCATGAGCCCTGCTCAGCTCGCTCTTGCGCAGAGGCTTATTACCGAGATATGGGAGGACGGGCAATGAGACCGATAAAGCTGACTCTATCCGCATTCGGCCCTTATGCAGGCGAGCAGACATTTGATATGGACATGCTTGGCACCGGTGGAGTGTACCTGATAACCGGAGTTACCGGCGCGGGTAAGACCACTGTGTTTGATGCCATTACCTTTGCTCTGTACGGCGAAGCGAGCGGTTCTGCCCGCAGCACAGACATGCTGCGCAGCAAGTACGCTGCACCCGACACTCCCACATTTGTTGAGATGGAATTTGAATACGGCGGCAGACGGTACACCATAAGGCGCAGCCCGAAATACGATCGCCCGCGCATGCGCGGAACGGGCACGACCACCCAGAATGCAGAGGGACACATGATATTTCCTGACGGCAGGATAGTATCCAGACCCAACGAGGTCACCGCTGCCGTAAAGGAGCTTCTGGGTCTCGACCGGGCGCAGTTCTCTCAGATCGCCATGATCGCTCAGGGAGATTTCCTCAGACTGCTCCGTTCATCCACCGAGGAACGCGGAGCAATCTTCCGCCAGATATTCAAGACCGCACCCTACCTGCGTCTGCAGGAAAAGCTCAAGGATGAGCTCTCTGCTCTGAACCGGCAGCGCACCGAGCTGACCGGAAGCATAAAGCAGTATATCGGCGGTATGGTCTGCCCTGCAGACGACGCCGAACTTTCCTGCCGCGTTGAACAGGCAAAGGCCGGCATGCTGCCCGGCGGCGATTGTCTTGCTTTGCTGGACGCTCTTATTCTGCCCGATGAAGCTGCTCAGTGCGAGCTTCGACAGTCCCTTGACCAGCTTGAAAAGGAACTCAGCGGCGCGAACGAGCAGCTGGGCCGGGCCCGCGAACTGGACAAAGCACGCGACGGGCTTGCGTCATCTGACGAACAGCTGGCCTCCCTTGAAGAACAGCAGCGTCAGCTTGACTCTGAATATCAGCAGGCGCTGGAACAGCAGCCGCTCGCCGAACAGCTCTCCGGACAGATTGCCGACGAGCGCGCCCTTTTGCCAAAGTACAACGAGCTTTCCGAACGGACTGTGCGGCGCGAACAGGCCCGCACTGAGCTTCAAGCCATAAGAAATGCAGCCGCAGAACAGTCCTCTGCAATCAGCGGGGAAAAGAAAAAGCTTGAATCCATTGAAGCAGAGCATAGCTCCCTTACCGGCATTCACAATGCACTTTCCGAAGCTGCCGCGCAGCAGACCGCAGCCGTTGAAATGCATGAGCGCCTCAGGCAGCTTTCAGACTCTGCACACAAATTCAGCGACCTGATTAAAAGCACAGCCGATGCTCAGCAGGTATATCTTGAGTGCGCAGAAAAGGCAGAGCGGCTCACCGACAGATACAATCGCATGAACCGCGCCTTTCTCGACGCGCAGGCTGGGATTCTCGCAGGCACACTCTCCGACGGTCTGCCCTGTCCGGTGTGCGGCTCCACATCCCACCCATCCCCTGCCGGACTGACCGGGGACGCTCCCACCGAAGCCGAGCTTGAAAGCGCAAAGAATGATTCTGACAGCGCCCGACAGGCAGCCGCCGACAGCAGCATCACCGCAAGCCAGTTCAGGGGGCAGCTTCAGAGCGCGGAAGCTGAGGTCAGCAGGCAGTCGATCCAGCTGCTCGGCTGTTACTGCGCAGACACTCTCAGCGAGGACATACAGAAAGCCCTGAACGATTCCTGCTTATTGCTTGAGCAGCTGTCTGCAAAGGTCAGTGAGGCAAGGTCACTTTCCGAACGCAGGAACGAACTGGAACAGCAGCTGCCCGTCGAGCGGGAAAAGATCAGCAATATGCAGAACGAGCTTGCCGCAACCGAAAAAGACATCGCCTCACTCGAAAGCAGCCTGCAGGCTATGGACGAAGCCGTCGCGGAATGCTCTCAGGGTCTTTCCCACGAAAGCGAAGAAAAAGCCCAGGAGTTTATCCTCAGTCTTGAAAAACGGAAGCAGGAAATCAATAAAACCATTGAAAGCTCCCGCACCGCTTTTGAGACATGCCGCACACAGGCTGCTGATCTGCGAGGGCGGCGGGATACCTATGCGGCACAGCTGAACAACGCCGAAAGCATTGACACTGTCGCGACACAACAGCGCAGCGAAGAACTGAGTGAACAGAAGAACGCCCTTTCCGGTCAGCTGAGTACGATCACCTCCCGTCTGAGCATCAATCGCGCCGCCCGGAGCGGGGTCAGCGACCGGCTGGAAAAGCTTGCTCAGCTGGACGAGCAGATCGGCTGGACGGCTGCGCTGTCTGACACCGCCAACGGCACTCTTGCCGGCAAGGAAAAAATCATGCTGGAAACTTTCGTGCAGGCTTCCTATTTTGACCGTATACTGCTGCGTGCCAACCGGCGGCTGACCGCCATGACCGGCGG
>JAZUOR010000071.1:0-7689 GCA_045604745.1 Acutalibacteraceae bacterium
GCTGTATTTTTTATGCTGTTTTATTTTCCTGCCTTTTCCAGATCCTTCTTGCGGATCTCCACGCGGCGCACCTTGCCGCTGATGGTCTTGGGCAGCTCTTCCACAAACTCAACGATTCTGGGGTACTTGTAGGGAGCAGTGTGGGTCTTGACGTACTCCTGAATCTCCTTTTTGAGTTCATCTGTACCGACCGTTCCCTTGGTAAGAACGATGGTTGCCTTTACTATCTGACCGCGAACCTCATCGGGCACAGGAGTGATGGCGCACTCAAGCACATAGGGCAGCTCCATGATAACGCTTTCGATCTCGAAGGGGCCGATGCGGTAACCGGAGGACTTGATGACGTCGTCGATACGTCCCACGTACCACAGATAGCCGTCCTCGTCCATGGTTGCCTGATCACCGGTGTGATAGTAGCCGTCGTGCCATACGTCAGCAGTCTTTTCCTCGTCCAGATAATAGCCAATGAAGAGGCCGCATGGTGCTCCGTTTTTGGTTCGGATGCAGATCTCACCGGTGTCACCGGGAGCACATTCGTTGCCGTCCGGATCGAGCACTACAACGTCATACAGCGGACTGGGCTTGCCCATTGAGCCGATTTTGGGAGTCGAGCCCACAAAATTGGCGATGGAAAGGGTGGTTTCGGTCTGACCGAAGCCCTCCATGATGGTCAGGCCGGTAGCCTTCTTGAACTGATTGAAAACCTCAGGATTGAGCGCCTCGCCGGCGGTAGTGGCGTATTCGATGGAGGAAAGATCGTACTTGCTCAGATCCTCCTTGATAAAGAAGCGATACATGGTGGGCGGTGCGCAGAAGGTGGTGATGTTATACTTCTTGAACAGAGGAAGTATATCATCGGAGTGGAAGCGGTCAAAGTCGTAGGTGAAGGTTGCCGCCTCACACAGCCACTGGCCGTAAAGCTTGCCCCAGAGAGCCTTGCCCCAGCCGGTATCGGAAATGGTAAAATGCAGACCGTCAGGATTGACGTTGTGCCAGTGACGTGCTGTGGGATAGTGACCCAGAGCATACTTGTAGGAATGAGTCGCGATACGGGGATAACCGGTGGTACCGGAGGTAAACAGCATCAGCATGGGATCGTCGCCGCAGGGAGAATCGTCCTTGCGGTAGAAGTGGGTGCTGAAGCGCTCCATTTCAACGTTGAAATCGTTCCAGCCATCCTTTTTGCCGCCCACAAGCACCTTTATCATGCCGGGGAATTCGGCTGCAGCCTTTTCGGCTTCCACCGACACATCGCCGTCGGCGGTGCAGACAATGGCCTTGACCTTTGCCGCCTTGTAGCGGTACTCAAAATCGTGCTCCACAAGCTGGTTGGTAGCCGGGATAGCGATGGCACCGATTTTGTGCAGAGCCAGCATGCAGAACCAGAACTGATAATGACGCTTGAGCACCAGCATGACGGTGTCGCCCCGCTTGATGCCGAGGGATTCGAAGTAATTGGCGGTCTTGGCTGAATACTTCTTCATGTCGCTGAAGGTAAAGCGGCGTTCGGACTTATCGTTGCCCACCCACATCATGGCAAGCTTGTCAGGGGTCTTTGCGGCAATGGCATCCACACAGTCAAAGGCGAAGTTGAACTTGTCTTCGTTCATGAAACGAATGCCGTTGAACACTCCGTTTGTGTCGTAGAACGATTCGACAAACTTATCGGCAACCGAAGCCTTAACACCCTTTTCTGCGGCAGCCACAGCCTTGGCTGCGATAAACGGAGCCTCAGGATACTCCTCGCTGACCTGACCATCCTGGGGATTGAGAACTACGGCGTGGAATTCACAGCCGCCCTCACTGACGGCAATCATGCCGTGGGGGATAAGGCTGTTGTAGAAGATGGAATCGCCCTCGTTGAGGATCTCAACGTGTTTGCCTACCTGTACCTTGAGAGAACCCTTGACGATGACATCAAACTCCTGACCGTTGTGGGAATTGAGCTTGATGGGCACATTCTGTTCCTCTTCAAGATAGGGGAATTTGACAAGAAACGGCTCGGCCAGCTTATCCTTGAATTTCGGGGCAAGGTTGCTGTACACAAAGCCCTTTTTCCTGACGATCTTCATGCCCTCGCCTTTTCTTGTGATGGCGAAGGAGGTAAGGGTGGAGCTGGTACCCTCAATAATATCAACGACCTCAACGTCGCACGCTTTTGCGCACTTATATATGAATGTGAAGCTGAAATCAGTTTCGCCCTGTTCCAGCAGCAGATAATCCTCCACCGAAACGCCGGTAAGCTTTGCCAGCTCTGCGGGCGAATAGCCTTTTGCCTCGCGCAGGTCTTTTATTCTGCCTGCAACCTCTTTCAGATTGAAGTCCATTGTGCATTTGCTCCTTTCATTTCCGTTGCTTCCTCGCGGAAGTCATAATATAACGGTTTTGAATAAAACAAAAAACCCGTCTCAAATTGCTTTGAGACGAGTTGTTCAACCCGCGGTACCACTCAAATTGCGGAACATGTTCCGCCACTTTCCGGGCTCTAACAAGCCCTTTGCTTTCACGCAGCATTACGGAAGGAGTCTACTTGCCCGGACTGATTGTTCCGATGCTTTCGGTCCTCCGACTCGGAAGGGATAAGTCATTGGAAAGCCTCTCCATTGGCTCGCAGCAACCGCCAACTCTCTGAAGGATCAACATTCCGACCGTCTTCGTCACCGTCGTTGTTTGTTGTATTCAAATGTTGAATGCATTATACTTCCGAAGATTCCTTTTGTCAATAGGTTTTGGAAAATAATTTTACGCTTTAATGCGACGAATCATCCGGTTGCTTCCCGTCAACACAGGTAACGCGCAAATCTATGGCCTGTTCCAAAACATGATATTAACAAAAATAAACCGTTTCTTATATAAATGACCGCACCGCAGTGATATAATATCAACCGCAATATTCTCCGCGGAGGACTGATTATGTATTCCCTGCTGCTCGCTCTCATCTACCTTGCGTTTATAAGCCTCGGCCTGCCCGATTCGCTGCTTGGTTCTGCGTGGCCGGTCATGCACGAAGCGTTGGATGTCCCTGTTTCTTACATGGGGATCGTATCCATGGTCGTTTCCGGAGGCACCATCATTTCCAGCCTGATATCTGACCGGCTGACAAAAAAGCTCTCCACAGCCGTCGTGACCATCGCCAGCGTTTTTCTTACCGCCATAGCACTTCTTGGCTTTTCCTTTGCCACCGAATTCTGGATGCTGCTCGTCTTTGCCGTACCCTACGGACTTGGTGCCGGCTCCATCGACGCAGCTCTCAATAATTACGTCGCTCTTCATTACAGTTCAAGGCATATGAGCTGGCTGCACTGCTTCTGGGGTGTGGGCACCATTATCAGCCCCTTTGTCATGAGCCACGCCCTTGCCACCTCTGTATGGAGCAGCGGCTACCGTGCAATTGCCTTTGTTCAGGCAGGGATAGTTCTGCTTCTCCTGCTCACTTTACCTGTATGGAAAGTGAACAAGTCTCCGGACTCAACCGGCAGCGAAAGCAGGATACTCAGCATTACCGGAACTCTGCGGATCAAGGGTGTGCCTTTCCTGCTTATCGGCTTTTTCGCCTACTGCGCCGCAGAGGCTACAGCTATGGGATGGGCAAGCACCTATCTTGTTGAGGTGAAATCCGTTTCCGAAGAACGTGCCGCAGCCTTCGGTTCGCTCTTTTTCATCGGCATCACCGTCGGAAGATTTTTCGGCGGCTTTCTGATGGACAGGCTGGGCGACAGAAAAATGATAATAGTCGGCACTTTGATCTCTGTGTGCGGTATGCTTTGCCTTCTGCTGCCTGTAAAAGGCGAGTTTGCCGTGCTGACCGGCTTTGTCACCATAGGCCTTGGCTTTGCTCCCGTTTACCCATGCATCATCCACTCCACACCCTCCAACTTCGGTGAGGAAAACTCCGGAGCCATCATCGGCATCCAGATGGCCAGCGCCTACATTGGTTCCACATTCATTCCTCCGCTGTACGGCCTTCTGGGCAAATCCATCGGCTTTGAAATCATGCCTGTCTATCTGATAGCCTTTACGCTCCTAATGATCACAATGACTGAAAAGACCTTCAGAACAGCTGACAGATGACAGATCTACAAAGGAGCCCCACGCAAAACATGGGGCTCCTTATTTCTTTGCGGCATTCCCGTCAGAACGCTCATTCTATCTGATTATTCCTCATTTATTGTCCACGAAAGACTCTGCGCAACTATGTAAGTACAGTTTGTTCCTGAGGGAGATATCAATTTCTCTTCTGAATACTTCATGGGGTTAAATCCACCGTGATCAGCCCACACAATAAGTCTGTCGTCGCGCGTTCTGCCAAGAAGATCCGTGCAAAAACCGACATATGCACCGAAAATATCACAGAAGTAATTGTCCTGCCAGCCTACTATACTGCACTTACGCACACCGGTAAAACGCAGCCTTATTGTGCCGGCCCACTGGCTTTGCAGAAGCATTTCCACGCTGTGCTCATATGGCGTGCCGTCTGTCATACCGCCATTTTCATCAACCATCGCTCCGCTGCTGTAGTTAACGGACACTATGCAGCTGTCGTGAAAACCTGCACACTTGACCATCAGAGTCTCAATATCTTCTTCTGTTCTGATTTCGTTCCACATGGCTCTCCTTTATCATCCATCGATTGCATGCTTAGTCCTGCTTAGCCCAAACCGTAATTTGAAATATCCCACTCTCCGCCCGGTTCTCTGCTTAGCATCCACTTCCAGCCGCTGTAAGTATAATCCGTATTGAGCGAACCGTCGCCGCCGTCGGGTTCTACATAAAACGATGAAGTCAGCACAAGTACCTGCGCGCCCTCGTAGTCTTCTGCCTCCATCCTTGATTCTTCATCTCCGGCATAATACAGCTCATTGAGCACACAGCCGCCAAACTCTTCAAAGAAATATACCTTTACTGTATCGGCAGCACCGGATATATCCTCCTGTGTGAATAACTCCGACGGAACATCATGGGTCTTAACCAGACTGATGTCTCCGTATCCGGCAGCCTCATAGCGCGGACAGGAAACACACACCGACGCAAATAATCCTCCGAAGCTCACCAGAAAAGCCGCCAGCACCGGAATTAACAGCTTTTTCTTTATGTCTCTGATTCTCTGCTGCCTTGCCATTTCTCTTGCGTACTGGTCGTTGAGAATAGAAAGCTGGGCAGTCAGCTGTTCGAGCTCGGTTTTGTAATCCACGTTCTTTCCCTCGCCGCCAAGCAGGTCGCCCACCTGCACATCAAACAGCTCTGCCATCCGCTCAAGCATGATTGCGTCGGGTACGGAATAGCCCTTTTCCCACTTTGAAACAGTCTGCCTCACGACATTCAGTTCCTGTGCCAGCGTTTCCTGAGAATAGCCCTTCTGCTTGCGCAGAGCTTTGATGTTTTCGTTGAGCATAAATGATGTCCTCCTCGGTTTTGTTGCCATGATTATAGGTCAGATGCCGCAAAAATGGCAAGCAACGCAAGTTAACATTGCGCACATTCCGCATAGTCATGCGGTTTATTTCTATATACCCGATCCTTCTTTTCACACAGAAATCGCAGGCTGTTTTTCTGATTATATCAGCTCTGCGTCAGATAATCAAACTGTACATTTCAAAAATCCGGCACTTTCAATTGCCCGCTCAAAGGAAAAACAGCTTTTAACTTACCAAGCGATATCAGCCTGCAGACTTAGCGCAACTGCTGCCCACGCCATAAAAATGAATGTATTTTCATTTTTATGTTGACATCCGCACGCTCTCCTGTTAAAATGAAAGCACATTCATTTTAACAGGAGAGCAGCACCGATGAATAAAAACAGAAAGAATATTATCGCAGGCAATGAGATCTCTGAGTTGTACACCTTCAGTCTCGGAGGAGTTCATCAGAAAGTCCTTGTAGAAGGAAAGCGGAAGGATCTCCCGGTGGTCATCAGCCTTCACGGCGGCCCCGGTTCCCCCATCCCGTTTTCTGTCGGGTGCAGAGGCTTGTTCCCCGAATTCACCAATCGCTTCATTATGGTGTACTGGGATCAGCTTGGCTGCGGAATCAACAACTGCAAGCTGAAAGACAAATACGCAACCGAGGACTTTGTTCAGATGACAAATGATCTGATTGCCGAAATAAAGAAGCTTTTCCCTGAGAACAGAATTATTCTTTTCGGAATGTCATGGGGCAGCGTGCTTGCTCTCAGGTGCTCTCGGAACGCAGATGCCGTTGTGGTGTGGGGACAGGTTCTGCACAGTCTTTTCCTGAACAGCATAGTCCACGACGCTCTCGAAAAGGCCGGTCTTCCGGCAGGGAAGCTGAAAAGAATCAAAGCAGTCACTGCAGATAACTTTACCAACAGCGACATGATGCTCATATCCGGCAGCATAAAAAAATACACCTACGGATACTCTAACAAAAACGGCAGACCTGCAGCAACAGTACCGATTATCAAAGGGCTCCTGAGCAGTCCGGACTACCGTTTCCGAGATTTTGCAGCCATCATGGTAAACGGCACTGCTTCAAGCACCCGTTTGTGGCCGGAGCTGTTGAAAATCGACCTTTCGGAAGAACTTGCCAATGTTCAGGTCCCGTATTGTATTCTGCAGGGCGACACCGATATCGTAACCCCTACCGAATATGTTGCCCGTGCAGTTGAAAATGCAGAAAACCAGCACTTGAGCCTGCGGATAACAGAAAACTCCGGTCATATGCCCGGAGAAGAGGGAATGGCGGCAGTGTTTGACGCTCTGCTCCAGGCATCAGAAGAACAGGAGTAAGCACTATGCCAAAAGTAAGTCCGGAATATATCGCAAACAAAAAAAGCCTGATAACCGACGCAGCCTATGCGCTGTGCCTTGAGAAAACCGTAAGCACAGTTACTATGCAGGACATTATAAACCGAACCGGCCTGAGTCAGGGCGGCATTTACCGCTTTTATCGCGATATAGACGAGATATTCTCCGATATGCTGATGGCAATGCGCAGCAAAATCAACATAAAAGAAAAGACCGACGAGATTTTTTCACACGCGGACGAACTGCCGCCGGCAGAGGTCACCTTTCGCATATTTGATATGCTCGCGGAGTTTATGACGCAGGAGCTGCTGGGCATCGAAAAGGTCGAGTTCGAGCTTTCGGTGCTGGCAATGAATGCACCCGACAGAATTGAAAAAATACTTGCCGGCGCAAAGGGCATCGGTCACAAGGAATACATCATGATGCGCACCGCCGAGTTTTTCTCCCGGAAGTCTGCGGGTAACGGCACGCAGCCAAAAATTGAACCGGCAGAGCTGATAGCTTTCATTGCATCTGCATACTCAGGCATACAAATGAGCTGCATTGTGAATAACTGCTATCGCAAAGCACCTATGTCAGAGGCTTATCAACCAAAGCCGCTGATGATGACTCTGGCCAAAAGCGTGAACCATCTCCTGGGTCTGGATTAACAGATAAGCAGTCTGCATACCGCAAAACGCACCTGTTCTTCGATTGGATTGTTCCAAAAGAAGAAAACAGGTGCGTTTTGCGTGAAACATCCGGCTGACAAATTTCCGCAGCAGCACTTATATGGTTTTTGTCCATCAGCTGATTTTTTCCTACTATATAGGTGTAAGGACCTTACAACATCCGAGGAGGAAGTCGATTTGGAAGATACCAAAATCATTGACCTGTACTTCGAACGCTCCGAATCTGCAATAAAAGAGACCGCGAATAAATATGG
>JAZUOR010000072.1:0-2727 GCA_045604745.1 Acutalibacteraceae bacterium
ATATACAAGGGCCAGCATATCAAGCCCCCCGCCGTTGAGCGGGATTTCCGCAGCTGTGAAGCCGGCGGTGGCGATGGGCTGCCACTCAAAGGCGTGAAAACCCCATTCCAGCAGACGCTTGCTTTCGGTGAAATGCTCGGAGACCACCTTGCCGTCGATAACCGGCTTGTCGGCTCCCAGCACAACTGCCAGCAGATTGCGTCCGTTGTCGGTGGCTGTGGAGACAAGGCAGTGACCCGATGATTTGGAGTATCCGGTCTTGACACCGGTGGCGTGAACGTAGCTGTAGCCCGAAGAGCCAACAACAAGTCCGTTGGAGTTGATCAGCTTACGTTCGCCCGCAGAATTGGTTGCAGGAATGATATAATCGCGCTCGGCAACTATTTCGGCAAAGGCGTCATGCTCCATGGCAGCCTGAGTGATGAGATACATATCACGTGCTGAGGCAACGTGCCCTTCGGCAGGATAGCCGTGGGTGTTCTTGAAAGAAACACCGCTGCAGCCCAGCTGGGAGGCTCGCTCATTCATCATGTTGATAAAGTCGTCCACCGAGCCTGCAACCCGCTTTGCGAGCACGTTGCAGCTGGCGCAGTCGGAGCTGAGCATCACGCAGTAGAGATAATCAAGGACGGTCATGATCTCGCCGGTGGAGATTTTCGGGTTGACGGTGCTGGCGTCCCACGGAATTGAATTGAGCTCCTCCGCGCCGGCAACCACCTGATCGGTAAGGGAAAACTGCCCGTTTTGCACAGCATCCAGAACCAGCAGTGCGGTCATTATCTTGGTGGTGCTGGCAGGCGGCAGCGGTTCGTCGGCGTTCTGCTCGTAAAGGACCATGCCGGTATTGAGGTCCACAAGAATGGCTGCCTTGGCCTTTACGGTGCCCAGATTCAGATCTACAGGCTCCTCCTCAGGAGCGTCCGATGCGCTTGTGTCAGACGGGCTGACAGAACCGGCAGGAACGTCGGTCGTGCTGGCGGTGTCGGTGGCGGGAACGTCAGAGGAGCTGGCAGCGGCAGCTCCGGCCGGTGCGGAGGCAAAGGCGGTCGTGCCGGCAAAGACCGACAGCGCCAGAGCCAGAGCAAAGGCGGTCAGCCGCCTCAGGAATATATGTTGTGACAATGCCCGTTCCCCCATTCGTTTTGAATACAAATTGTATTAATTGGAATAAAAATTACAGAAGTCGGCCGTCCTGACCGAAAAGGCGTGCCTCATGAGGCTGTATTGCCCGGCAGAGAAGGGTACCGAGCAGCCCGCAGCTGATGAGTTCGCCGATGCCTACGGTCAGCGCCAGATACCAGAAGGTTTCCGGGGTGCCGTAAACGTACATCAGCACCAGCGGGATTATCAGAGTGTTTGAGACGATGTTGGGCAGCAGGCACAGCCGGCGGTGATTGCGCAGCATTCTGCAGAACACAGCGCCGATGAGAGTGGCGAGACTGCCGAAGACGACATCCCACAGAGCGCAGCCGGTGAGCAGATTGGCAACGATGCAGCCGACAAACAGTCCGGGCACAGCAGCCGGGGTAAAGACCGGCAGCACGCACAGTGCTTCGGACAGGCGTACCTGAATGGCTCCGCTGGCAAGCCCCATGACGGCAGCGACGTATGTAAACACAACGTACAGGGCGGCGATAACAGCGGCATGAGCCATATACATGAGACGTTTGTTGCGCATAAAGATAAATTGCTCCTTTGGCTGAGGGCGGAAACAGGAAAACCGGGTTCATTACCGCCGGAAAAATCATAAAATCAATTATAGCACAGCTTGTGTGGTTGCGCAAGTTCACCGGAGCAATTGGTGTGCCGACCGCTTCAGGCGTGTCTGCGTGAGCTCTTCGCATGGAAAAATAACAGGGTTTGCAGCAGATATAACCATAAAAAAGTTGCTCATTACGGTTGATATTTTGTCTATAATCTATTATAATGTAACATGATTAATTGTATGCTGCGGAACATAAAACCTCTGTTGTTCCGCGGTGTTGTAAAGCAAAGTGATCGTCATGTGCGAACGTGCTCATATTTATTCTGCAAAAGGAGCGGAAGACCATGCTACAGGATAAAAGGCGAGGAAACGGCTTGCCTGAAAACGAGCTGATTTTTCCCACGCGGCCATACTCCGGCTTCGGCGGGGTGAGGCTGCCCCATATCAAAGGAACGGAAAACATGGAGACCGAGCTGCTGCCGCTGCCCGAAAAGGTGGTCATTTCCATGCAGCAGCATGTCGGCGCACCCTGTGAGCCTACGGTAAAGCCCGGCGACCATGTGGATGTCGGACAGGTTATCGGAGACAGCACGGCATACGTCAGCGCGCCGGTGCATTCCAGTGTGTCCGGAACGGTAAGTGCAATTACCGAGCTGCTGCTGCCTTCGGGTCAGAAGACCAAGGCTGTGGCAATTGACTCAGACGGACAGCAGACCATGTGGAGCGGCATCAGGACTCCGAAAGTTAAGAACGTCGAAGAACTGTGCAAGGCGGTGCGTGAATCGGGCCTTGTGGGTCTGGGCGGCGCAGGTTTCCCGGCACATGTCAAGCTGAACATACCCAAGGGAAAGTCAGTGGATACGCTCATCATCAACGGTGCCGAGTGTGAACCCTATCTGACTGCCGACTACCGCGAGATGGTGGAGTGCGGCGATATGGTGCTTGAGGGCATCTACACTCTCAAGGAGCTGCTGGGAATCAAGCGGGTCATCATCGGAGTGGAAAGCAACAAGCCCAACGCC
>JAZUOR010000073.1:0-4320 GCA_045604745.1 Acutalibacteraceae bacterium
GACCTTGCATCCGAAAAGGCCTGCACATGGCTCTCCAGCAACACCTCTGTGGTTTCGGTCGATTCAAACGGTACCATCATTGCAAAAAGTGAAGGTACGGCAACAATCTCCTGCACCACCGTGGATGGAAATTTCGTCGGAAGATGTTCTGTTACCGTAATATCCGACACCACTTCGTCCGAAACATCCACCACGTCCAGCACAACCGAAACCACTGAAACCACCTCCACCGAGACCACTGAGACTACTACTGTCACGACATCTTCCGAAACCTCCACCGCACCCACCACATCATCGACAACAACTGACACAACAAACAGCACCTCTGCCCCGTCGTCTTCTGCCGAGGCCGAAACAACAACCTCTGCTGTTCCAACCACGTCCGTTACATCGGCATCAGCCGCAGAGACAACCTCTGAGCCGTAAGCAATCGGCAAAACATAAATATTACGTCAATGAAAGGAACAATGATTTATGAAGCGTTCATCAATTCTGCGAATAGTATCTGTTTTTGCCGCGGCAGCTGTTGCCGTGACGGTCTCCGGCTGCACGTTGACTCCCGATGAGCCTGCTCCCTCCACACCCGAAGCCGTAGTATCCACCGACACCGGCAGCTTTTCTCCGGATGACATCGCCCTGTGCTGCGGCTCTGCAACTCTTCGCGTCGGCGACGATGTTTCGGCTGCTCTGGCTCAGCTTGGCAGCGACTATCAGTACGCCGAATCACCCAGCTGCAACTATGCACACAACGGTCCCAACGGTGACGACGGAATGGATAAATTCTACGATTACGCCGACGCCTCCATCACCACCTGCCCCTTCCATCCGGGCGGAGATTTCATTCGCAGCGTCGAGGCATGGGGCGGTCAGTGGGGCACCGAGGACGGCATAGCCATCGGCTCCACCCTGAGCGACATTCAGGCTGCCTACGGCACCGGCTATTCCGATGTGGGCGGCATGATCATTTTCTATTCCTATCCCGAAGACGCCACCTCATCCCAGCTGTACTTTTTGATGGAAGGCGATATCGTGACAGCCATAGGCATAGCCTGATTTCTCTGTCTTTATTCTGCGAAGGGAGTGGAATATTATAAACAACAAAAAACGTGACTTCACGCCCTTTCTGATGGCGCTGATGGCGGTGCTTCTTTTTGTCATTTCTGCGGTCATGCTGACACTGGATTCACGCAGGGAGCAGGCCGTCGTTCCTGCACCGACAACATCGCCTCCAACCACAACAACCACCGTCCCGCCTCAGGAGGTCATCCTTGACGCGTCGGTGGAAATGGCATCCGGCAGAGCTGTGGTGACAGCCAGCGCTTCGGTCGCCCCAACCGGCACCATTGAGCGGCTGCACTGTTCGATGTACTGCGACAACGGAAACGGCAGACTGGTGTACGGCAATTCAGTCTCCGGTTCAGACGCGGTATGGGAAATCGACAGCCATCCCGGCGAGCTGATGATCATCGTTACTGCTCTGGCTGAGCCGCTGCCGGATTCGCCCAATACACAATCCGTTGCCGTGCAGGATTTCCCTGTGGTCTTTGAACCGGGCGAGTTTGTGTGGCCTGTGGAGCCGATGTATCCGCTGCTGCTCCACGACCGTTATCAGGTGTCCTCAGGCAGTGAAACAGTGGGAGGTCACACCCACAACAACGGTCTTATGCGTGAAAAGCATTATGTGTACGGCAACCGCCGCAACCATTACGGTCTTGATATAACCGCTGATCCGGGCAGCGAGGTAATCGCCGCAGCTGACGGCAAGGTGCTGGGTATCTATGAGGACAGCGACTCTATCGGCTCCACCGGCTACGGCACGTACATGATTCTTCGTCACGACAACAAACACAACGACATGACCGTGTACACCCTGTACGCCCATCTGAGCAGACCCATGGCTTCTGCAGGGCAGAAAGTCAGTCAGGGACAGGCCATCGCCCTTTCGGGCAACACCGGCGGCTCCCGCATTCCCCATCTGCACCTTGAATTCCGGCTGGGAGCCAACGACAAATCCGCCTGTGTCGACCCGCTGGAAATGCTGCCTGGCAGAGATTTTTCCTTCGCTGACAAAGAGCTCGAAGCAGAGAACGGCTTTCCCACCAGCTCCATCCGTCTCCACAACGCCATGCTCCGGTTCGGTTGGGAATATGTTATCACCGGCCTTGTAAAAAAGGATATCAGCGCATCGGGCATCACCTGTCCGGCAGGCTCCGAAGTGGTCATTCTCAGCCGCTCAGGCAACACGGTTAAGTGCCGTTACGGCGAGTACGAGTTTTCCTGCAAGGCTTCTTCGCTGGAGTACACCTACGACTTCCCGGAAAGTGCCTGTTCGGATTGAAAAACAATTGAACAGCAAAAAAGCGAACCCTTTGCCGCAACGGCATCGGGTTCGCTTTTTTATGTCGGGTTATTATGCCTGAGCCAGCTGGTCTGCTACGGCCTGCGGCACGGCGTTTTCTCCGCCGAAAACGAAGATCGCTGCCGGATTGGCAGAGGCCGCGTAGCTTCTGACCTCAGCGGGCATAGGGCTTGCCACCAGCACCACCGGCATAGTTCTGCGGGCTGCAAAGACACCACCGGCAAGGGCATCGGGGAATGCGGTTCCGGATGCCACGGCTATGCCGCTGCCTGAGAACAGATATGCAAATTTGCTGCAGATCTTTGTGGATGTATCATAGCGGTTTGTGCCGCCGACACGTTCGGTGACGGCTCCCAGACTGCGGATGCTTTTTTCTCCGGCAGCCGAAATCGCTCCGGTTCCTCCCACAATGACCGCCTTGGAGCAATTGACGCTCTTTGCAAACTCTGCTGTAGCACTGTCCATGCCTCCCTCAGCAGGCATGTAGAGAATGATGCCTCCGGACAGAGCTGCAACGGGGCTTATGGAAAGGGCATCGGGGAAATTCCTGGCGCTGGCAAAGTAGATGGTGGACACGCCTCCCTTTATTGCCTGCACCTTGCGCGCGATGGCTACCGCTGTTCCGTAGCGGTCGGAGCCGGACAGACGCTCGGCGTGACCGGTAATCGCTGTCAGCTCGTCGGCGATGTTTGCGCACACGACGCTCTCACCGCCAAGTATGTATGCGCTGTCGGCACCAAGGCGTCTGATTTCTTCAATCAGTTCCTGCTCAAGGGCATTTTTTCCGGCGGTGAGCAGGATCGGAGAGTCCAGAGCAGAGGCAAGAGTCTCTCCTGCAAGAGCATCGGGGAAATTATAGGCATTGGCGATGACCACAGCCTTTGCGCTGCCGTCGCTCCAACCGGCCTTGCTGATCTCTACAGCAGTGCCGATTCTGGTGCTGCCGCCAAGGCGAGTGACCTGAGCCTCGTCAAGCTGTCTGACGGCAAGAGTGTACGACGCAGAGGAATAATTGCCGCCGGCAGTCACTTCGGCACGATATTCTCCGGCAGACAGCTCAAGCTTGCTCTGCCTGTTGCTGCCGTCCATAATTTCGGCAAAGACCTGCTTCCCGGAAGCATCGTAAATTGATACTGCCCAGCCGGAAGACTGTGTCTTGTCCGACATAAGAGCAACCGACATATACTGTCTTGAACCAAGGGTAAAGCTGAAGCAGTCCTTGTCGTCCCGCTGGGTCAGTGCTCCGCTTATTACGCCGCCTGAGGGCAGAGCGTCTGCCTGCAGCCTGCCATCATTAAGCTCGGTTTCCCAGTTCTCCGAGGCATTATGAGTGACTGTCAGGCTGTAATCGGCAGCGCTGTAACGCGGGGAGACTACAATTATCTGATACTCTCCTGCGTCAAGACCGAGCACTGCTGACGGCTGACCGCCGTGCTGTGTATATCTGACACCGTCATACTCCAGTATAGCCTGCCAGCTGCCGCTGCCTTTACCGTCAAGGTCGATGGTCACAGGGCCGGGCTTGTCCAGCTTCAGGGAGTAGATGTCCTGATCCACCGCACTGTCAAGGCTTCCCGACACCGTATTTCCTGCGGTGAGCTCCACCGCATCTGCCGGTGCAGCATATGCGGCAGGTAATGCCGATGCTGTCACGGAAAGTACGGCAAGACACGCCGTAAGTCTGCGCAGATTGTTCATAAGGCTTCTCATATTCATTCCTCCGGATATTCCAGAATATGCTCACTGTTGAAACAATAATAACACAAATGCAAGCTGCGCGCAACCGTGCATATTACGCTATTTTTTTGTTGCATTTTATTAAGTATAAGTCTATAATTATTATGATTATCACCATTTTATAATGGAGGAAAAGTATGACTTCACGTGTATTGAGCCATATACTGCGTCTGGCAGCTCTTTCTGCTGTTTTTTCGGCATTCATTCTTGCTGCGCCTTCCATG
>JAZUOR010000074.1:0-4865 GCA_045604745.1 Acutalibacteraceae bacterium
CCGCTCAGGATCAGCTCAGCGAAGCCAACGGCAAGCTGGAGGGCTACGACCCAGAATGGAAAGAAAAGGCTGAGAAGGCGGAGCAGGAGGCTGCTGCGCAGCTTACCGCCCTGCGCCGCTCCCACGCCATCGAGGCCGGTATTACCGAGCGCAAGGGGCGCAACCCCAAGGCCATCCGCGCACTGATCGACGAGGATGCCGTGACTGTCAACGACAAGGGTGAGGTTATTGGCCTGTCCGAGCAGCTCGACCGCATCCAGCAGAGCGACGCTTTCCTGTTTGAATCCGACAAGCCCGCTCCTGTTTTCAGTAAATCCACACCGGGCTCCAAAGCAGTTACGGACCCGGATAAGAAAGCGCAGGCCAACATGGCTCTGCGCTCTTTGTTTGGAAAGGAAGGATAATTTATTATGCACGCAAACAACATCGTAAGCAGAGAAAAGGTCGAAGCTCTCATCAGAGAGCAGGTGACCGCATCCATCATGCAGGAGGCTCCCACTCAGTCCACCTTCATGGAGCTGGCAAAGAAGCTGCCCAACATGACCAGCAAGCAGACACGTATCCGTGTGTTGGATCTGCTGCCTATGGCCTACTGGGTCAATGGCGACACCGGATTCAAGCAGACTTCCGAACAGGCATGGGATAATGTCTACATCAACGCTGAGGAGATGGCTGTCATCGTTCCCATTCCCGAGGCTGTTCTGGATGATGCTGAGTTTGATATTCTCGGCGAGGTTACTCCTCGAGTAATCGAAGCCATCGGCAAGAGCATTGATGAAGCCGTTATCTTCGGCAAAAATCGTCCTGAGGGATGGCCTCTGAGCATCGTTCAGCGTGCCCTGCAGGCAGGAAACAACGTTGCCCGAACTTCTGACCTCTACGAGGACATCATGGGCGAGAACGGTGTGATCTCCAAGATCGAGCAGTTCGGTTACATGCACAACGGCGCTGTTGCCGCTATGTCTATGCGCAGCCGCCTGCGTGGCCTGCGTGACGACACCGGCCGTCCGCTGTTCACCCCCTCCATTCAGGGCAAGTCCCAGTATGAACTGGACGGTGAGCCTATCCGCTTCCCTCGCTCCGGCGCTTATGATCCTGCCGTCGCTCAGATGATCGTCGGTGACTGGAAGCAGGCTGTCTATGCCATCCGTCAGGACATCACCACCAAGATCCTGACCGAATCCGTCATTCAGGATCCTGCCACCGGTGAAATCAAGTACAACCTCGCTCAGCAGGACATGATCGCCCTGCGCGTGGTCTTCCGCATGGGCTGGGCTATGCCCAATCCCGTCACCGGTCTCGACAGTGACCGCACCGGCTGTCCCTTCGCCTATCTGGAGCCCACCGTGCCCCAGACCACCCAGACCGTCACATTCACCGTGAGCGATGCTGATGGTGCTGTTGCCGGTGCTGTTGTTACCATCGGCGGAGCCCGTCTCAAGACCGATGATAACGGTCAGTGTGTATTCCACCTGACTGCCGGCAACTACACCGCAAAGATCAAGGCCAAGGGCTACGGCGCAGCTGAGGTTGCCGTTGCGGTCGCCGCCTCTGCTGTCACTCAGGCGGTCACCCTGGTCGCCGTGTCCTGATCGGAGGGCTGAGCAATGGGAAGACTGACTGACGCTCTCTGCGCACTGGGAGAAAAGCTGACCGGTCAGCCGGTCAGCGGCGACACCGCCGCAGAGGTCATTGAAAACATCGTTGCTGCCTATCCGGAGCAGACTGCTGCCGCAGATACCGGCGACAAATCCGGAGAATAAACGAGAGGAGGCGGCAGGATGCTGACCAAGGAAAACGGCGCAGACTTCTACGCCAACGAATATTGCGGACGTTATGCCGGTGAGCAGCTGCCCATCGACCGCGCAGCTGCTCTGCTGGATACGATCACCTTCGGGCGAGCCGGGCGCGTTACCGATCCGGCGCTTGAGCGCAAGGTTCGCTTCGCTCAGTGCGCCATCATCGACGAGCTGGTTGCCGAAAGCAAGCTCCCGGCGCTTGTCGCCTCCGAATCCACGGCGCATGTGTCTGTAACCTATCGGGAAGCAGACAGTCACGCAAGGCTCACCCGCTGCCGGGCTGCCGTCATGCTCTATCTGGGCGACACCAATCTGCTGTACCGGGGTGGTGACCTATGATCGGACATCATCCCGTCACGATTTTTCACCGTCTCTCCGACCGTGAGTGGAAAATATCTACGGTGGTCAACTGCATGTGGTGTCGCTCGGCAGGAGTACGCAACGCCTCCGCCGGTCAGGTGCAAAATGACACCGTGACTGTGCTGCTGCCCATCACACCGGACAGTGAAGCCATCGAGCCGGGAGATATCCTGCTGCCCGGAGATCACGCTGCCGGAGTGTCGTCCACGGCGAGCCGCCGGGAGCTTCTGGCGTTTGCCGGGAGCATGACCGTGCAGAGTGTTACCGTTCACTGCTACGGCTCCGAACTGGTGAGGCACGTGGAGGTGAGCGGAGTATGAGCATGAGCTTCAGCGGACGGCTTGAGCTGTCTGACATTGATTACATCATCAAAAAGCGCGGGCTCAATAACCGCGGTTCGGTGCAGTATCTCATTGACAGCGAGGTTATCCGCTTCAGCGATCCCTATGTACCGTTTCTGTCGGGCAGATTAAAGGACGCCAAAGCGCACACCTTCATCGGTTCCGGTGATGTGCGCTATCAGACCCCGTATGCTCCGCTGCAGTATTACCGCAACGCCGGCAACGGCATCGAGGGTACTGCCCGCGGCGGTCTGCGCGGTCGTCTGTGGTTTGAGCGCATGAAGATCGATCATAAACAGGATATTCTCAGAGCGGCAGCCAAGAAGGCAGGAGGGTTCATATGAAGCCTATTATTGAATTTCTGTCGGAGTATTTCGCGGATTGTCCGCCCATTGCAGGCGGTGTGCTGCGAGCCGATTTTCTCGGTTCTGCCGAGAACGATTTTACCCTTGAGTGCGTTCCCTGCGACCCCATCCTCAAGCGGTATATCGGTGGCTCCACGCTCCGGCAATATCTGTTCATCATCGGCACCCGGCAGGCCTATGGAGAAGACACCCTGCAGAACATCGCCAACAGCGGGCTGTGTGAGGAGATCTTCTCATGGATCGAGCAGAAAAATTCTGTCCGCGAGCTGCCGGAGCTGCCGGAGGGCATGACCGCCCAGAAGGTCGAGGCCATCTCCACGGCCTATCTGCTGGATGAGAGTGCCCTTGATTTTGCGGCGCGGTATCAGATACAGTGTCGCCTGACCTACATTCAAAGATAATCAAGGAGGTTCATATCTATGAGCAGCAAACTTATCAGCCGCGACCAGTGGAAGGCCTACATGGACGTGGGCAGCGCTGGCGCGTCTGCCGCCGCCCTCATCGGAGAGGGCTTCACTTCTTTTTCCGAAAGCAAGAATCCCAAGGAGTACAGCCGCCAGTACATCCATGAGCGCACCGAGCGCACCGACGTGGTAGGCTACGCCTCTTCCATCGCGTACTCCACCGATGTATACAGCGAGGATCCCGTTATCCTCAAAATCATGGAGATCACCGACCATGAGTACATCGGTACAGATGCTCAGGTGACCATCTGGCTGGTCAACGAGTGGGAGGCTGCCGAGGACGGAAAAATGTCCGCCTATGAACGCCGTTATGCTGTCATTCCCGACGGCAAGGGCGACGGCACCGACGCAATGATCTACACCGGCACCCTCAAGGCCGTCGGCGATCTGGTGCCGGGCAGCTGGGATAATAAGAACAAGAAGTTCACCGCTGCCAACAGCGACGCAGGCAGCGAGGACGTCACCGAGCCTGAGGGCACTGATCCTGAGGGTACTGACAACGAGGACGTTTGATCAACGGGAGGTGTTGAGCCATGAGCCTTACTACCTGGAGCGTTAATAATCACAACTTCGAGCTGGATCTGAGCGATGCCGACGTTGCTGCACGTTATGAGACGGCGTTCGAGGAAATGATAGGCCGCGAAAAGGCCCTTCCCGTCGACGGGAAAGTGTCCGAATATATCCGCGCGGTCTACACCATGCATCGCGACCTGTACGACCGACTGTTCGGAGACGGTGCCGGTGAGAAGATACTGAACGGAAGGCAGCATCTGGAGCACTGCCAGCAGACCTATCTGCGGTTCCTCGAATTCGTAGAGAAGCAGCAGCAGGCACATATCGACTTCCGCAACGAGCTTGCCTCACGCTATTCGCCTGCCCGCCTGCAGAGCCGCATGCTGTCCAGAAAACCGCAGTGACACACAATCTGATCATCGACGCCCTGCCAGAAACGGTGGATGTCAGCGGGCGCATGCTCCACGTCAACACCGATTTCCGGGCAGGCATCCTTTTCGAGCTGCTGATCACCGAGGACCGGCAGCTCAGTCCTGCGGAAAAGGTCGCTGCGGGACTGGGTATCTGGTTCACTCGGCTGCCGGTCGACGTTGACTCTATTGCCGCGTGGCAGGCCGCTGTGGAATTCTATTGCTGCGGCAAAACACCGCAGGAGGAAAGCTCAACGGTGCGGAACAAAAAAGGCTTTACCGGCAGGGTGTACAGCTACGAGCACGATGCTGACTATATCTGTGCTGCGTTCCAGTCCGAATACGGCATAGATCTGACCACGGCGGAGTTGCACTGGTGGCGATTCCGGGCGTTGTTCCGTGGCCTGAGCAGCAGCACCGAGCTGGTCAGGATCATGGGCTATCGGGCAGCTGACACGTCTCAGATAAAGTCCAAGGAGGAGCGGGCGCGTATCACCCGCCTGAAAATTCTGTACGCCCTGCCCTCTGCGCTCTCCGATGAGGAGAAAGCGGCAGCGGCGGGAGCGCTTTTCGCGGGAGGGATCATGTAAATGGATTATCCTGCAATTGAACG
>JAZUOR010000075.1:0-3583 GCA_045604745.1 Acutalibacteraceae bacterium
ATTCTTGACCGTCTGGTGGGCTACCGGCTTTCTCCCTTTGTCTCCCAGAAGATCCGCCGGGGTCTTTCCGCCGGACGGGTGCAGTCGGGGGCTCTGCGCATGATCTGCGACCGTGAGGACGAGATCCGTGCCTTTGTGCCCCAGGAATACTGGACCATCGACGCCAAGCTGACCGCTCCCGGTTCCAAAAAGACCTTCCCCGCCGAGTTCTACGGCACCAAGGACGGCAAGGTGGAGCTGACCACCAAGGAACAGACCGATGCCATCCTCGCCGGGCTTGAAGGCAAGCCTCTGACCGTCACCGCCACCAAGAAGGGCACTCGCAAAAAGACTCCCGCGCCGCCCTTCATCACCTCCACCCTTCAGCAGGAGGCTTCCCGCCGCCTCGGCTTCCGCAGCAGCAAGACCATGAAGCTGGCTCAGGAGCTGTACGAAGGCATCGAGATCGGTGAGACCGGTGCCGGGGGTCTTATTACCTACATGAGAACCGACTCCCTCCGCATTGCGGACGAGGCCCGTGCCGCGGGCAACGCCTACATCACCGGCCGCTGGGGCGATAAATATCTGGCTGACAAGCCCCACAAGTTCAAGCAGCGCGCCAACGCCCAGGATGCTCACGAGGCTATCCGTCCCACTATGCCCGACCTTGAGCCGGAGCAGGCAAAGCCCTATTTGACCGCAGACCAGTACAAGCTGTACAAGCTGGTCTGGGAGCGTTTCACCGCCAGCCTTATGGCTCACTGTGTACACGACACCAACAACGCCGAGATCACCTGCGGAGATTATATCTTCAAGGCCTCCGGCTACACCGTACACTTTGAGGGCTACACCGTCCTGTACGAATCGGCGCTTGAGGACAAGAGCGGCGAGGCAACCGGCGCCCTGCCCAAGCTGGACAAGGACATGGAGCTCAAGGCCAAGTCCATCGACGGTTCCCAGCACTTCACCCAGCCGCCCGCACGCTACACCGAGGACACGCTCACCCGTTCGCTCGAAGAAAACGGAGTGGGACGTCCCTCCACTTACCTTGCCATAGTCAGCACCGTTCTCAACCGTGAGTATGTTGTGCGTGAAGGCAAATCGCTGCGTCCGACCGAGCTGGGCGAGCAGATCAACAAGCTCATCAAGGAGCGCTTCCCCAAGATAATCAACGTCAAGTTCACCGCCCAGATGGAAAAGAACCTCGACCAGATCGAGCAGGGCGACAAGGACTGGATAGAGACGCTCCACGAGTTCCATGATAATTTTGAAAAGACCCTTGCCGAGGCCAAAAAGGCCATGGAGGGCATCACCATGAAGCTGCCTGAGGAGGAAACGGAGTTCATCTGCGAAAAGTGCGGCAAGCGCATGGTGATCAAGGTGGGCCGTTATGGCAAGTTCATTGCCTGCCCCGGCTATCCCGAATGCAAGAACATCAAAAAGATCGTCAACGAGATCGACGCCGACTGTCCTCAGTGCGGCAAGAAGGTGGTTGTTAAAAAATCCCACCGCGGACGTGTGTTCTACGGCTGCTCCGGTTATCCCGAATGCAACTTCATGTCCTGGAACGAGCCGACAAAGGAAAAGTGTCCTCAGTGCGGCAAGATCCTCTTTGTTCGCAAGGGAAAGGTGCCCAAGCTGGTATGTACCGCCGAGGGCTGCGGATATGAGCGCGCTATGGAGGAGAAGAACGACTGATGACCGCAGTAGTTATCGGAGCCGGTCTTGCCGGCTGTGAAGCAGCGTGGCAGCTTGCCTCAAGGGGAATATCCGTAAAGCTTTATGAAATGAAGCCGGTGCATTTTTCTCCGGCTCACACAAAGGCCGGTCTTGCCGAGCTGGTCTGTTCCAACTCGCTCAAGGCTGCCCGCATAAACTCTGCTGCCGGCCTGCTCAAGGAAGAAATGCGCCGCCTTGGTTCGGTGCTGCTGCCGGTTGCCGACCGCTGTGCCGTTCCGGCAGGCGGTGCGCTGGCGGTTGACCGCGACCTGTTTTCTCAGGGCGTGACCGAGGCGATAAGATCCAATCCCCTGATTGAGCTTGTTGAGGGCACACAGATCACCGAAGTGCCCCGTGACGGCGTAGTGGTGGTGGCAACCGGTCCGCTGACTGCCGACGCGCTCGCCGCAGATATCAGGGAGCTGTGCGGATGCGAAAGTCTGAGCTTTTACGATGCGGCAGCACCCATCGTCACCGCCGAAAGCATCGATATGGACCATGCCTTTGCCGCTTCCCGTTACGACCGTGGCGGCGACGACGATTACATCAACTGCCCCATGAACAAGGAGCAGTATGAAGCGTTTTATCAGGCGCTCATAACCGCCGAGCGTGCCGAGACCCACGACATCGACCGACCCAATGTCTACGAAGGATGCATGCCGGTGGAGATAATGGCAAAACGCGGCCCGGACACCATACGCTTCGGCCCCATGAAGCCGGTGGGACTGCGCAATCCCGCCACCGGACACCGCCCCTGGGCAAACCTCCAGCTTCGCCGTGAGGATGCCGAGGGCACGCGGTATAATCTGGTGGGATTTCAGACCAATCTGAAATTCGGCGAGCAGAAGCGGGTCTTCGGCATGATCCCCGCCCTTGCCAACGCCGAATATGTGCGCTACGGCGTTATGCACCGCAACACCTTCATCCATTCTCCGGGTGTGCTCAACGCCGATTTTTCCATGAAGCAGCACCCGGACATATTCTTCGCCGGACAGATCACCGGCGTGGAGGGCTACATGGAATCGGCCGGCTCCGGCATTCTTGCCGGCATCAATGCCGCCCGGCGCATACTGGGCGAACAGCCTCTGGTTCTGCCCCGAACCACCATGCTGGGCGCACTGACCGCTCACGTCAGCGACGAGCTGTTCTCGGCGGATTTCCAGCCCATGGGTGCCAACTTCGGCATTCTGCCGCCGCTGGATGTCCACATCCGTGACAAGCAGGAGCGTTACGCAAAGCTGAGCGAGCGGGCACTGGAGTTCTTTGAGTGAAAAAAGCATTATTCACTCTTCATTATTCATTCTTCATTCCCGAATAAAAGAAAAGGAGCATCACAATGAGAATCATCGTAGACGCCTTTGGCGGAGACAATGCCCCTCTGGAGATCATCAAGGGCTGCGAGCTGGCAGTCAAGGCCCACGATATTGATATCCTGCTGGTCGGCAAAGAGGACGTTATCCGCAAGGTCGCCGCTGAGAATAAGATCAGCCTTGACCGCATGGAAATCCTCGACGCTCCCGATGTCATCGCCATGGAGGATCATCCCAATCTCATCCGTACCGAAAAGAAGAACTGCTCCCTTGCAGTTGCCATGCGCGCCCTGTCCGAGGGCAAGGGCGACGGCTTTGTCGGTGCAGGCAACACCGGCGCTACCCTCTTCGGCGCTACCACCATCGTCGGACGCATCAAGGGCATCAAGCGTCCTGCTCTGGCTCCCGTCATTCCCAAGATGGAGGGCAAGTTCATCCTGTGCGACTGCGGCGCAAATGCCGACTGCCGCCCCGAAATGCTTGTCCAGTTCGGCAAGATGGCTTCCGTCTATGCCGAGCGCGTGCTGGGTATTGAAAATCCCCGCGTCGGCCTTGCCAACGTGGGCACCGAGGAC
>JAZUOR010000076.1:0-7089 GCA_045604745.1 Acutalibacteraceae bacterium
TTCCTGCCCGTTGAGGAGATCGAAGCCATGGCTGCCTGGGAAGGCACCGGAAAGATCCACGACGCCAAGGAGATCCTCGCCTACGAGGTCACCAGGATCGTCCACGGTCAGGAAGAAGCAGACAAGGCCCGTGCCGCTGCCCGCGCCATCTTCGGTGCCGGTGCCGACAGCGCCGACATGCCCTCCACCCAGCTGGATGCCGCCGACTTTACCGACGGTGAGATTGAGGTCAGCGCACTGATGGTACGCTGCGGCCTTGCCAAGTCCAAGGGTGAAGCCCGTCGTCTTATCGAGCAGGGCGGCGTGTCCGTGGCAGACGCCAAGGTCACCGACGGCTTTGCCAAGATCAAGGCTGCTGACTTTGCTGACGGTCAGGTCATCATCAAGAAGGGCAAGAAGGTCTTCCACAAGGCTCTGGCTCCCACCGAATAAACAAGGAAAAAACATGAAGCGCCCGAGTCCGGTGTTTTTCCGGGGTCGGGCGCTTTTTGCAGCTGGAAGCCTGCGTGCAAATGAATATCGAAGAAAATTAATGAAATAGCATGAATAGAATTAGCTGGAAGATCAGAAATCAAACATTTCGTCTTCAAGACAGTTGTATGCCTCCAGAGCGTGCTCCAGTGCTTTTTCCAGATCGCGCTCAACACCGTTGCCGCTCCTGTAGCAGTAGGCCAGCTTCTGGTGGGCTCTGGAATCTCCTGCTTGCGCAGCGGAGTGCAGATATTGGATGCCGAGAGCGGCATCGGCGTCGGGCAGCCGGTCTATGAGCATGCCCAGATGCAGCTCGCCCAACTCGCACATGGCGCGGGCACAGCCGGCGTCGGCGGCTTTTTTGTAATACTCAATGGCGGTTTCAAGGCTTGGTTCCACGGCATGGAAACCAAAGGGACCCTGGTAGTAGATGCCGATGTGGTACAGAGCGTCGGCGCAGCCGTTTTCGGCAGCCCTTCTGAACCATTCCAGTCCCTGCTCCATACTGCCGTCCCGAAAGTAGAGCAGACCGAGCAGGTTCATTGCGTTGGCGTTACCCTTTTCGGCGTTGTCAAGCAGACATTCTTCCTTTGCGCCGAAGCAGCAATCGTAAATATCGTCCAGAAGATCATAATCATGGTCCATATTCATCCACCTTTCATAAAGTAGTCTGTGATGCAAGTAGTCTATGATGCGCTGTGTTGTTCTGACAGCACAATAATAGCACTGACTGAAGCATAAATCAATTGATGGGGAGAAAACAGCACACAAAGCGACGGATTTACAGTTTGTACACATTATTGTGAGCCCGGAAATATTGACACTCTGCCGATGACTCATATATAATAAAACAAGTTACTCACATGGCGGCAGATTTTGCTCGCCTTTGTTTTATCGGGTGAAGATTATGAACGAGAAGATAGGTAAAAGTCTTGTCTGGAAACTCCTTGAACGCTTTGGTGTGCAAGGGGTTCAATTCATATTGCAGCTTGTTCTGGCGAGGATTCTTGATCCGTCGCATTACGGCATGCTGTCCATCATGATAGTGTTTGTGAATCTGGCCAATGTTTTTGTACAGAATGGCTTCAACACAGCGCTGATACAGAACAAGGATGTCACAGAAGAAGACTATTCCTCCGTGTTCTGGGTTTCCCTGACGGTAGCCGGTGCTCTGTATGCGGCAATTTTTCTCGGTGCTCCCTTTATCGCGTCATATTACGAAATGCCGGAAATAATTTCTCCCTTGCGGGTCATTGCGCTTGTGCTGTTTCCGGGAGCCCTTAATTCGGTTCAGGTGGCAAAGGTCAGCCGGGAAATGGATTTCAAAAAGATTTTCTACAGCAACGTGGCGGGCGTGCTGATTTCGGGAGCCGCCGGAGTTGCCATTGCGTACATGGGCGGAGGCCTGTGGGCGCTGGTTGCTCAGACGCTTATCAATTATGTGGTCACCTGCATTGTGATGCGGTTTACGGTCAGGCTGAAGCTGGACCTTGTGTGCAGAATGAGCCGGGTCAGGACGCTGTTTTCTTTCGGCTGGAAGCTGCTGGTGTCGGCACTGATCGAAACGCTGTATCAGGATCTGCGCGGACTGGTCATCGGCAAAAAGTACGACAGCTCCATGCTGGGCTACTATAACCGGGGCAAGCAGTTTCCGCAGTTTATAAACAACGCCGTAAACGGAGCAGTTCAGAGCGTCATGCTGCCTGCCATGTCGGAAAAACAAAACGACAAATCACAGGTCAAAACCATGATGAGGGAGTCAATTACCCTCAGCGCATACATCATGTTCCCTGTTATGGCAGGGCTCGCGGCGGTTGCTTCGCCGCTGGTCAGCGTTCTGATAGGGGATAAATGGCTGCCGTGTGTGCCCTTTTTGCAGATATATTGCTTTTCGTTTGCGTTCTATCCTGTGCATGCCTGCAATCTTCAGGCGATAAATGCCATGGGACGCAGTGACATTTTCCTCAGGCTTGAAATAATCAAGAAGGTATATGGTCTGATCGCGCTGGTTATTGCCGTGGTGTATTTCGACTCACCTGTGGCGATAGCAATGACCGGACTGATAACCACCGGAATCAGCTTTTTTGTCAACGCTTATCCGAACAAAAAGCTGATAGGCTATTCCTACATTGAGCAGCTGAAGGATATTCTGCCGTTCCTCATCGTTACCGCAGCAATGTACGGGGTGACGGCGCTTGCCGGGCTGCCTGAGATGAATAATCTGGTCACACTCGTTGTTCAGGTGCTTGCAGGCATGGTGTTTTATGTGACGGCATCGAGATTTTTCCTGCGTACACAGTTTGATAAGCTGTGGGGTGCAGTCAGAGGTCTGGTGCATAAGGGCTGAGTTTTTAACGACAGGCCGGATGAAGATCCGACCTGTCGTTTTTTCGATTCCCGCACCGGGAAAAGTTCTGTCACTTTGGTGAAAAGTGCCTTTGAGAACGGAGAAGAAAACATGGTATAATGACTGTCAGAATACTGGCGTACCGCTATGGAGGATAAATTTGATGGATAATCGGTTTGAAGTT
Organism: Acutalibacteraceae bacterium; assembly: GCA_045604745.1. Taxonomy (GTDB): domain Bacteria; phylum Bacillota; class Clostridia; order Oscillospirales; family Acutalibacteraceae; genus SIG598. The sequence goes on from JAZUOR010000076.1 coordinate 3,003, forward strand.
AACACATATGTCAGGTATGCTGCCTCCGGAATATGCCTTATTGAAGCGATAACATGCATGGTCGTTCCCGGAATGCATCAGAAGATGAATTACTACGTATTGCATCCGATAGATAACCGGTCATCCGCCATATATGTGCCGGTGGACAATGAGGCCATGACCGCCAGCATGCTGCCTGTGCCCACAAGGGAGGAAACGGAGCGGATGCTGCAATCCATAAGCATGGATGAGATGGAGTGGATAGAGGATCGCAAGGAGCGCACCGAAGCCCACCGTGAGATACTGCGCCGCTGTGACTGCCGTGAGCTGGTAATCCTTGTGGGCAGCTTTTATCTCAGGCGAAAAGCACTGGCGGAAAGCGGGCGCAAGCTTGCCGGTTCGGACGAAGCCGCATTCCGGCAGGCAGAGCGGCTGATTAACAGTGAACTGGGATTTGCTCTGGGAATAGAAGAAAACAAGGTCAGCGAATATATCCGTAATACGCTGGATGTGAAGTAACAAGCAGGACCATCAGCCGATGGTCCTGCTTGCTTTTGTCTCCTATTGAGAGATTGTATATACTGAGGAATAACGGTGCCGGAGCGGCTCTGACGGGAGCTTTGCACCGTCCAGCAGCCACAGAGTTCCCGCATACATCAGACATATCACTGCCGATATACCGCCCATACGCAGAATAAGGGTCAGCGACCTGATCGCCGGAAGGCTGTCGAGCAGCTGTCCGCACAGATATGCCGGAAGCACCGAAAGAATCGGGGTGATTACCCAGCGGTTCCATTCAAAGGCGTGACCGGTGACCTTTGTCAGCCGGTGGAGATGCAGCGCAGGCGTGAGCAGGTTGCTGACAGCCATGACCAGCAGAAAACCGGTCAGACCAAGCTGAGGCACAAGAATGATTATCAGAACAATGCGCAGAACCGAGTCGGCGATGCTGTAAATCAGAGAGCAGTTCTGTTCGCCCAGACCGCGAAGTATGCCGACAGCCACGCTTTCGGCGTACATCAGCGGCATAAGCGGCGCAAGAAAAGCGAGAATGGGCTCCAGTCGTTCGTCTGAATAAATCAGCATTCCAAGTTCACGCGGGTAAAGCATGAACAGTGCGCTGACCGGAACGGCAAGAGAGAAGGTTATGCGCATAGCACGCCGCACCGCCCGGTCAACGGAATCGGTACGGCCGGTGATTTTAGCCTGCGATATCTCCGGCGTGAGAAGGGTCGAAAAGGCAGTCAGAAGGGTTGACGGGAAAAGAATGAGCGGAAGAGCCATGCCCTTGACCAGCCCGAACAGCTCAAGCGCACGTTCCCGTGAGAGTTCGGAGCGTGTCAGGCAGTCGGGAACCAGGATGCTTTCAATGGTTCTCAGCAGGGTGGTCAGATAGTGTGATGCGGTTATTGGCGCGGCAATTTGCCAGATAGCCCGGTTGAGCCTGTATGCAGGTGTGTACGGGCGCCTGCCGGCATCGGTCTGGCGATGGCGGTCGATAAGGTATGAGATAATGATATACAGGCAGCCCAGACCTTCGGATATAACATCTGCGGTTATGATTGCAAGGCATGCCCGCTCCACGCCGTCCGGAAGCCATTGCTCAAGCAGCCACACCGCAAGCGCGATGCGGGCAAGCTGCTCCACAATCTGGGCGGCAGAGGGAACACCGGCTCTTCGTCGGGCTGTGAAATAGCCGCGCAGACAGCAGGAAACGCTCATAAAAGGAAGGGCAAAGGCCATCATGCGCACCGAGGACACCGCGCGGCCGTCAGACAGCCAATTGTCGCCGATGGGCTGAGCCAGCAGTCCCAGAGCCAGCGCTGACAGCAGCCCCATGGCAAGGCTGAGAGTGACGCAGCGTCTTAGCACACCTCTCAGAGATGCCTTTGTGCCGCACGCAAGCTCATCGGCGGTCATGCGGGTAACGGCAACCGTGATACCGGATGAGGCAAAGCCGGAAGCCAGCACGAAAACCGACATGATCAGCTGATACAGTCCCATTCCTTCCGCGCCGACCAGTGCGGATACCCATATGCGAAAATACATCCCTATGCCACGGAGCAGAAGGGATGTTGCGGTCAGTATGGCGGCGTTTCTGATGAACAGACGACCGCCGCTTTTTTTCTTTGCACTGCCTTGCAGCTTCATGGCGACACTCCCCGGAATAACAGTTGTCCCAATATATGCGGACAAAGGGGAGCAAATAACCGGTTGACAGCAGATATGGCGCATTATAGAATACAGAAAACCCATGAAGGAGAGAAAAGAGGATGAAGGAGCTTATCACCCTGTGCGGAGACGACTGCATGCAGTGTCCGAGATATAATGCCCGCACAGAAGAGGAACTGGCAAAGGTGGCAGAGCTGTGGTACAGAGCCGGATGGCGGGAAAGTGTTCTCCCGCCTGAGGAGATGCGCTGTGACGGATGCTCTTCGCACAGGAAGTGCACCTACGGTCTTGTGGAATGTACCCGAAGTCACGGCGTGGAAAGATGCAATCAGTGTGCGCTGTTTCCGTGTGAAAAGCTTGCCGCCATGCTGGAGCGTTCGGAAAAGCATCAGGAACACTGCCGGCAGGTGTGCACGCCTGAGGAATACTGCGTTCTGGAGCGCTCCTTCTTCAACAAAGAGGAGAATCTGAAAAAGAGCTGAAAGGAAGTATCTTTGAATATACGGTTTGTGTTGACAAAGGAGGGGAGCGCGGATATAATGACATTTGCGAATTTTTTGCAAATCGGCGGCAGAATACCCGCCGGGAGGTCATAAATGAAGAGAATATTACCGATTGTATTGGTTTTTACGGTGATTTTGAGCTGTCTTGGTGGATGCGGCGTGACCACTGAATCGGACGGGCTGAAGGTGGTATGCACAATCTTTCCGGTGTACGACTGGATGCGGCAGCTGACCGAGGGCAGTGACAGTATAAAGCTGACACTTATTGCCGACAATGGTGTGGATATGCACAGCTATCAGCCTACCACCGGTGACATCGTTGAGATAACCGCCTGCGACATGTTTGTTTATGTCGGCGGCGAATCGGACAAGTGGGTGGAAGAGGTTCTCTCGCAGTCGGTCAACGAAAAGATGACAGTGATAGATCTTATGGATGAAATGGGCGGCAGTGTGCTGGAAAATGCCGGCGACGGTCACTCTGGCCATGAGGAACATGAGCACGGCAGCGAATGTGTGACCGATGAGCACATCTGGCTCTCACCGGTCAATGCGCAGATGCTCTGTCAGAGCCTGTGTCAGCAGCTGTGCGCGCTGGATGAAGCCAACGCGGCGCTTTATACTGCCAATTGCGAAAAATACGCAGAGGAACTGTCTGCACTGGACGGGAGTTACCGTCAGGCGGTGGAAAGCGGAAAGGTCAGCACCCTGCTTTTTGCCGACCGATTCCCGTTCCGGTATCTGACGACGGAGTACGGTCTTGACTACCATGCGGCTTTTGACGGCTGCTCTGCCGAGACCGAGGCCAGCTTTGACACGGTAGCAGCTTTGTCCGCGGCAATAGACCGACATGGCCTTGAGTGCGTGATAATTTTAGAGGGCTCGGACGACAGTCTTGCCCGCACTGTCATTGACGGAACGCAGACCGGCAGTCAGTGTGTTCTGACCATGGATTCCATGCAGTCGGTCACTGCCGGGGATATCTCGGACGGAGTGACCTACATCAGCGTGATGGAAAGCAATCTGGAGACGCTCAGACAGGCTCTGGGCTGTGAATAATATTATATGCAGAAAAACGGCACCGGAGCGTGGTAAGGTTACCGCTCCGGTGCCGTTTTGTTATTCATGTGGAAATCATTCGGACTGCTCACCGCTGCCGTACAGGAATTCTTCGAGAATACGGCTGTTTTCCTGATAATCAACATTTGAGCAGATTCCGCTGTAGGTTCCCTTGACCGGGATGGTCATATCCTCTATCGGATAGTCCAGCAGCATGGGAAGTCTGGTGAACATAACGAGGATATCGGTTTTCTGCATATTGGTCTGCACCTGCGGCAGAACCTGATTTGCGGCGGAATCCAGTTCGCTCAGAGAAAGCGTGGAGGCCTGCTGCTGCAAGGCCTTGATGACCGTACGCTGACGCGTTATGCGAACCC
>JAZUOR010000077.1:0-6430 GCA_045604745.1 Acutalibacteraceae bacterium
ACATGGCTACGATCCGACTTGCGCACCTATTACAGCATCACACCTGAGGGGTGGAAATACTACGCCGAAAAGTGTGAGGAATGGAATCTCACAAAGGAAGTTATCAGCAAGTTTATCAGAGAAATTCAGTGATTTATTGAGTATATAAGGAGGAATTAACATGGAAACCATCAGAACTTATCTTGACAATCTTTTTGCAGGTCTGCCGGAGGACGAACGTCTTGCGCGCGCAAAGTCCGATCTTCTTTCCATTATGGAGGATAAGTACAACGCGCTCAAGGAAGAGGGAAGAAGTGAAAACGAAGCAGTCGGAGCGGTCATATCCGATTTTGGAAACATCGACGAGCTGCTGGAGGAGCTGGAGATAGGCCGCAGTCAGAGCACTGACGAGCCGGTAGAAGAGGACGGTTCTGTCATAAGACTCGGTGAGGAGGAAGTGAAAGACTATCTTCGCAGCACCAGAGCCTATGGCTGGATGGCCGGCACCGGTGTGCTGATGGTGCTTATGGGCCTTGGACTCATGGTTTTTCTCAACGGCTTTCTTGGAGACTACCTGGGACTGTATCACATCTCCGGTACGATCAGCGTAGTGGTCATGCTGATGTTCATTGCAGTCGGCGTGATATTCTTTGTCTGTGCCGGAATAAAGAGTGACAACTACAAGCAGTATGTCACTCAGCTGATCAGACTCCCGGAGGAAGTTAGAGCCAATCTGGAAGAGGAACATATTAAGAGCAGAAGTCGGATTGCACTGTTCATCGGATCGGGCATTGCGCTTATTCTGATGGGTGTATGCGCGGTTATCGTTTTCGGATCGGTCTTTCAGGGCAACAGCATGATGGAATCTCTGGGCGTAGCGGTACTGCTGACGCTGATCGGAGTGGGCGTTATGCTCATGTGCGCCGCAGACGGCAGACAGGACGGTTATCAGCATCTGCTGAATATCGAAAAGGCAGCGACCGCTGCCGGACAGAAAAAAGTTGTGAAGAAAAGCCGCGCTGTTGCAATCTTTGAAGCGATTCTCTGGCCTGTTACCATAATAGCCTTCTTGGTCTGGAGCTTTGGATTTGGCGGTTGGGCTGTTTCGTGGGTTGTTTTTCCCATAGCCGGAATAATCAACGGCTGTGTGGATGCGGCAGTCAAGGCAGGCGCAGAGTGACTTGCTTGACTTTCTGTCAACTCGTTGCTATAATTTACCTGAACAAGCTGTCACTGCTTTGAAAGGGGAAATCAACGATGAGTTCAACAAGTGTCATACTCGCTGAATTGATGATTTGTCTCATTATTCTTCTGGTTATTGTCGGCTGCTCAGTTGGTGGAATCGCGGTTGGCAGAGCAATAGGAGGAAAAGCTTCACGAAAGGCCAATTTCTGGTGTTTGTTCATTTCGGTGGTGTGCACTATGGTAAGTGCAGCCAACTTCGTGTTCAACATGGGCTGGTTCCGCGTCATGATGATCTGGGTGCTTCTGCCGGTATGGTATGTGTTTCTGCTGTTCGTGTCCAGCAAAAGCGCTGCTGCATGTATAGAGTACAAGGGAATCAAAGCGATGTATATCCTCTATCACGTGTTTTTTGTTGCATCGGGACTGCTGTTTTGCGATTTCGGTGATGAGGGAGGAGCTTATATGTTTTTCGGTCTGATAGAGAATGTCCCGGATTCTCTGACTATTGCAGGTGGATTGCTTTTTCTGGCATCTCTCGGACTCATGATTGCACAGATGTGCGTCGCCGGCTCGTTGAAAAGTGCGAAGGCAGCGCAGACAAAGTAATATGATTCAGCCGTCCGGCGAAAAACCGGACGGCTTTTCAATTTTGGCCTTATATTCACAAAAAGTTCTTTTCTTTTGTGCAGTGTTGGTATATAATAGAAAAGTATAAATTGCGGTACTGTGCTTGCTTGCAGCAAGCTGTTGGTATTGCTGAACGGGAGGACGCAAAACATGCTTAAGGTCGAACTGCTCTATCATACTCCGGAGCCGGAAAAAGCCATTGCGCTTTCGGCAAAGCTTTGCTATGCGTCTGCCTCCATCGGCGAGCTTGAAGAGGGACTGACTGAAGAAAAGACCACCGGCTTTGTGCACATGCTCTCCGAAATCGGTCACGAAAGCCCCATTGAACATGCTTCGTTTACTTTCGGAATCGAAGGAGTTTCCCGTTCTCTGCTTGCGCAGATAACCCGTCACCGTATTGCGTCCTACAGCGTACAAAGCCAGCGTTATGTACGAGAGGACGGCTTTGAATTTGTCACGCCGCCTGAGATAGCCGCCGATCCTGAGGCTCTTGCACTTTTTGAGCAGGCCATGGCGGAGGACAATGCCTATTATGAAAAGATTGCTGCTGTTCTCAAGAAAAACCACACTTCACGTCTTGTGGCAGAGGGCATGGACGAAGCGGCTGCAGCAAAAAAGGCCGAGAAAATGGCTATTGAGGACGCGCGTTTTGTGCTGCCTAATGCCTGCACGACCAAGATGATCGTAACCATGAACGCACGCAGTCTTAATAATTTCTTTGCTCACCGCTGCTGCCGGAGAGCTCAGTGGGAGATAAGAGAACTGGCAGACCGGATGCTTGCACTTGTCAAGCAGGTTGCGCCTGCACTTTTTGAAAAGTCTGGTCCGCCATGTGTGCGTGGTGCCTGTCCGGAGGGAAAAATGTCCTGCGGTAAGGCTGCCGAAATGCGCGAATACTACAGGAGAATGAATTGACTCCGGTAAAAAGACTGTGAAATGGAATTATTATGGGTAAGCTTATTGTTATAGAAGGGCTTGACGGCTGCGGAAAGGCCACACAGGCGGGCATTCTTGCCGATCGCCTTGAGCAGGCGGGATATCCCGTTCGTCGGATAGAGTTTCCTGATTATGATCACGATTCTTCAGCGCTTGTAAAGCTTTATCTGAGCGGCGCCTTTGGAGACAATCCCGAAGATGTCAATGCCTATGCAGCATCGAGCTTTTATGCTGTTGATCGCTTTGCAAGCTATCGGCAGTTCTGGAAAAAGGATTACGATGACGGCAGGATAATTATTGCCAATCGCTACACTACGGCCAACGCACCTCACCAGATGTGCAAGCTTCCTCCCGAACAGTGGGACAGTTTTCTTGACTGGCTGTTTGATTATGAGTATTGCAAGCTTGGGCTGCCTGAACCATCGCTGGTCATACAGCTGAGTTTGCCAAATGATGTATCGCAGCAGCTGCTCAGCAGCCGCTACAGCGGCGACGAAAGCAAAAAGGACATACATGAGCGCGCTTCGGATTATCTTGAGCAGTGCCGTGTATGCGCCGAATACGCTGCGAAGCGGCAGGGATGGAACGTTGTTCAGTGTGCCGTTGAGGGACGGCTTATGTCAATCGAAGATATTGGCAATATAGTCTGGCAGCAAGTTGAAAGGTCTGGAATTATTTAATGCTCGATTTTCACACGCCGACACTTGCCGACAAGCCTTGGGTGGACGAAGTACTTGCTCACTCAAAGCACAGAGGCTGTGTCTATACCTTTGCCCAGATTTATCTCTGGGCGCCGCATTACGGTACAAAGATATGCCGCTTTGGCGATTGTCTTCTTGCAACCAATGGCAGACAGTGCTGCTGTTATATATATCCCGGCGGACAGTATGACATAAAGGCCGTTGTGGCAGCTCTCAGGGAAGATGCCATGAACAGGGGAGTGAAGTTCGGTTTTTGTGTTGCAGAAGAATGGCAAGCCGATGAGCTTGACAGTGCTTTTCCGGGTGTTTTTGAAAGAGAGAGCAGCCGTGATGACTGTGACTATATATATAATGCCGAGGATCTGATCACACTTGCCGGTCGTAAGTATCATGGCAAGCGCAACCACATTTCCCGCTTTACACGTGAGCATCCCGACTGGAGCTATGAGCCGATTACAGACCTGAATACCGCTGAATGCGTCGAAGCCTGCAATATATGGCACGATGCTCAGCAGCCGGATGAGTCTGCCGGCTTTGTAGGCGAAGGTCTTGCCTGGGAGAGAACCATAATCATCAAGGCGCTGAACGAACGTGAAATACTCGGTCTGAATGGCGGACTTATCCGATGCGACGACAAGGTGGTTGCCTTTACACTTGGAGAACGGCTCAACAGCGATACCTACGACATACATTTTGAAAAAGCTCTGCCCGGCTATGAGGGCGCATATGCGGTCATCAACAATCAGTTTGCCGCAAACGAACTGACCGGCTACCGGTATATTGACGGTGAGGAGGATCTGGGAATCGAGGGGCTTCGCAAGGCAAAGCTTTCATATTACCCGGCTATTCTGCTGCCCAAATTTACGCTGACCGAGAGGTGAAAGACGCTTGATAACGCTTGCCCGTGACGGCATGAGGACCGACCTTGAGCGAATATGGCGGCTCTGCTTTGGTGATCCGCCCGAATATGTCAGTTACTTTTTTGACAACCGTTATAATCCAAACGCCTGTCTTGTTTATGTTGATGAATCTGTCGGACGTCCGGTGGCAATGCTGCACATGCTTGAGTGCAGCGTGACCGAGGACAGTGAGATTGTGCCTGCGCAGTATATCTATGCCGCGGCTACGCGACCCGATCATCAGGGACGCGGTATTATGAGCACGCTCATGGAGTATGCCCGCAGGTATGCTGCAGCGAGAGGACAGAAATTCATGCTGCTTGTTCCGGGCAGCCGCGATCTGTTCCGTTTTTATGAAAAGTTCGGTTTTTACCGGTGCTATAAATACCGTGATGTCTACATGTCACGCAAGGATCTGACAACACTTTCCGGTTACGGAAAGGTATCTCAGACGGTGCCTGTCCGGCAGAAAATGCCGGCACTCATGCTTTCCGATATCCACGCTGTGCGCAGGGATATGCTTATTGACCGCGAAGGCTTCGTCACCTGGGATTACAAGTCATTCAAGTATGCAGCCGGGATTCATGAGCGTTCCGGAGGCTTTATCACCACCTGTGCCGAAGGCTCCGATGCCGGCTATGCCTTCTGCTACCCTGACGGAGACAGGGTGCTTGTAAATGAGTTCATTTGCAGCACGGGATTCGACAAGCCTCTCATACACAGTATACTTAATGCCACCCGTGCGCAGCATTTTCAGATGCGTATTCCTGCCTATGATGAAATGTTTTCCAACTTCGGCGAGATAACCGATTTCGGAATGATAAGCGCGGTCAGCGGAAGAAAGCCCGTGTCGCTGCTTACGCTCACCGGAACACACATACCTTATCTGGGCATGGCTCTTGACTGAGCGGCCTGAGAACGGAGGATTAATATGGTTTATGTATTTTTGGCTGACGGCTTTGAGGAGATGGAGGCGCTTGCTCCTATTGACATCATGCGCCGCGCCGGAATCAATGTGGTTACCGTTGGAATAACCGGTGAGTTTGTCACCGGTGCCCACGATATCATCGTCAAAGCTGACACGACAGCATTCACCATGAGCAAAGAGGTCGAACTGATTGTTCTGCCCGGCGGCGGAAAGGGAACAGCAAATCTCGCTGCTTCTCAGGCTGTCAAGGATGCCATTGCCTACTCCATGTCCAACGGTGTAAAAATGGCGGCAATATGCGCGGCGCCGTCGGTTCTGGGCGAAAACGGTGCTCTTGTCGGGAAAAAAGCTACTTGCTTCCCTTTGGATGAATTCATCTCAAAGCTTGTGGGCGCCGAATATGTCGGCAATACTGTCTGTGTTGACGGAGACGTGATTACCGCCCGCAGTGCAGGATACGCTGCCGCTTTTGGTATTGAGCTTGTTGCTCAGCTTCGTGGAACCGAAGCCTCAGAGCAGAAGTACTATGAGATATATCAGACCAACAGTCCGAAAAGCAGCAATGGCTGATGTTTCAGAACTCAAAAACAGCCTCAGAGCATATTACAGGCATATCAGGGACGGTATCGGCAGCGAAGAAAGAGCAGCATCGGCGAAAGCCATAATAAAGCTTCTGACCGGATGTGAGCAATACAGAACAGCGGAGCTTGTCCTGTGTTATGTTTCGTCAGAAAAGGAAACAGATACCCTTGAGTTGATTGTTCGCGCTCTGGCTGACGGCAAGAAGGTGGCCTGTCCGCGGTGTGATAAGAACACACACACCATGACGTTTCATGAAATCAGTTCCCTGAACCAGCTTAAGCCGGGTGCGTACGGAATTTTCGAGCCGCTCGAAGAACTTCCCGGTGCACAGTCCGGAGAAGTGCAGAACAGTATCTGCATCGTCCCCGGACTGGCTTTCGATCGCCTGGGCGGCCGACTTGGTTACGGCGGTGGTTATTATGACCGTTTCCTTGCCGGTTATTCCGGCTGTGCAATCGGCCTGTGCCCCAGCGACTGTCTTTCAGCAGCCATACTTCCGGCTGACAAATATGATCTGCCGGTCGATATGGTCATTACCGATATGGAGATAATCAGCAGTTGCCGGAGCAGCCCAGAGCAACGATGATGAGGAT
>JAZUOR010000078.1:0-4913 GCA_045604745.1 Acutalibacteraceae bacterium
GTATCTCCCGGCTCGGCAGGAGCTGCAGGTGCAGCCGCTGCGGCTGCTGCCTCAAAGCGATCAGCCACCGGAACAGCGTCAAAGGATGCAGCAGGTTCTGCAGGCATCTCAGGCACAGCAGGTACGCTCTCTTCGCCGAAGTTCTCCTCAAACTGAGGCACGCCCTGCGGCTTGCGCATATTGCTGCTGGCATTCTGACCGATGCGGTCATAGCTGGGGGCTGTTGCGCGGCGATCGAGCATCTGCACGGAATCTGCCAGCTCCTTGGTTTCCGGACGCATGATCTCGTCGGTGGGCAGATTGTTGATAAGGGTAAGATGCTCCTTGTACGAACGGAGCAGACGGGTCTTGAATTCAGCGATATCACGCTGCATGCGCTCGATTATATCGCGCTCGCGGTGAATCTCGGTCTGCGCGTTGGAAACAATCTTCTCTGCCTTGATTGTGGCATCCTTGAGGATGATTTCTGCCTTGTGCTTGGCATCGCGCATGGATGCGTCACCAACTCGCTGAGCATTCATGAGGGCATTGCGGATGGAATCCTCCTCGCTCTGATACTCTTCCAGCTTGGCGGCAAGCACTTCCAGCTTCTTGACCAGCTCGGCATTCTCTCTGAGCAGGGTGTCATAGGACAGCTGTACCTCATCTATGAAAGCCTCTACGTCCTCTGCACGGTAGCCGCCGAAGTTGGCCTTTCTGAAATTGACATTTCTTATCTCGTTAAGGGTAAGCATATCTCATCCTCCTGAAGGGATTTTAATTTTAGAAAAAGACGCCGTTGTTTTCCAGCTCGCCCAGCACATCAGCACCGATAAGACCCACATTGAAGGGGGTGATTATGTAGGTGTTGTTGGCAATGCGCTTGAGCTGACCGTTATGTGCATAGGCGGCACCGCTGAGGAAATCCACTATGCGGCGGGAAATATCCTTGCCGGTCTGTTCCAGATTAAGCACAACTGTGCGCTTCTCGATGAGGTGATCGGCAATCTCCGCTACCTCTTCAAAACGGCTGGGCTTGACTATTACCACCTGCAGCTTGGCTGTGGCATGGATGGAAACCACCTTGTTGTCGCGGCTTACCCGCTCGGTGATTGTTTCGCGCTCGCTGCCGGCATAAGCATCCCGGTCACGGGCGGAATCGTAAAAATCCTCGTCGTAGGCTTCGTAGAAATCTTCGTCGTCCTCATCCGAAGGGCCATTGAAATAATCTCTTAACTTGTCAAACAGTCCCATATTATCCTCCTTAATAAACACGCGCTCCGTACAGTGACGAGCCTATCCGCACCATATTGGAGCCTTCTTCTATGGCCTGCGCATAATCCGCGCTCATTCCCATTGAAAGATATTTCATCTCAATATTACTATTATGGTGGTTTTTCTGCTGAATGTCAATAAACAGTTTGTGTATTTTCTCAAAATACACTCTGGTATTGTCCGGGTTCGGATCGAAAGGCGGAATCACCATCAGTCCGCACACCTTAAGACAGGGCATCTCGGCGGTCACGTGCACCAGCTCTTCTGCTTCGCCGAGGTCGATACCCGACTTGCTTTCCTCTTCACCGATGTTTATCTCGATGAGGCATTCGAGGGTCTTGCCCAGAGTCTCTGCGCTGCGGGAAAGCTCTGCGGCAAGGCGGGAAGAATCAACCGACTGGATCATGTGAGCCATGGACACGGCCTTGCGCGCCTTGTTGGTCTGAAGATGGCCTATGACGCTTACACGCAGTCCATCCTCCGGCACAAGCAGACTGTCGTACTTTGACGCCAGCTCCTGCACACGGTTTTCACCGATGTGCCGCACCCCCAGCTCAATGGAGCGGTTGATATATTCCACCGGCACAGTTTTGGTAACTGCTACCAGCTCAATATCCTCAGGTGCTCTGCCGCTCTTTATCGCGGCCTCAGCCATCCGGTGGCGAATGAGCCGGAGGTTTTCCTCAACGGCAATCATACGCTCATCCACGGCCATGGATGATCTGTCCATCATATACCCCCTTAGGCTTATCGACCACCTTGTCGTACATCTTCAGGTAGCCGTCATCTACATTGTATTCGCACAGCACCTTGTCGCCGGTCTGGTAGACAATGCTTATGCGCTTGAATTTGATCTCGTTGCCCCAGACGATGTACACTCCCTGCTGGGTAACGGTGACATTTTTCGGCAGAGTCAGATGCTTCACTATGTCATTTACGGGTGTGCCCGGACTTTCAATAAGTCTGCGGGCAGCCTGAGCATAGGGGCTCTCCTTCGGCTTTGACGTGAATGCGTCGGTACCGGAAACGTCCGATCCGGAAATCGCATCAGATGCGCTGACCTCGGTTTCTGTCTCCTCCAGAAGCACTCCGTCCACGTCAAAGATATCCGGACTGAGCGCCCTCGCCAGAGCCAGACGACCCTCGGTGTCGTAGTCTTCGATATCGGAAGCGGAAACCTCCGTTTCACGGGTAACGATGCTGTTTGCGCTGACCTCAAGACCGGAATAGCTGCTCAGTTCGATGGTGACCGGCTGAATGCGCACGGTGGAAAGCTCGGAAACCATATAGCTGCACTCAAAAATAAGTATCTTCCGGTTGGCATCTGCACCGGTATTTACCCTTACCAGTCTGGCGGTGATGCTGTCCAGCTCGGAATAAGTCAGATAAAGCTTATAGTTGGCTGCCTTGAATGAACCGTCGGCGTTCTTTGCCAGCCGCTCTGCATCCTTTGCACTGACCTCACATGCCATGTACCAGATGTAGTCATCCGCTATCTTGCCGACTATGGAGCTGTCTCCCGGCTCCGAGCGAACGGTCATTATCTCATCCAGCTTTTCCGGAGTAAGAGTGGCGCAGATGTCGGTGTTAAGCAGCGATTCGTAGCCGTCAGCCTGACTGATATAGTAGCCCGACAGGGGCGAATTGAGCTGTCCAGGCTGATCCGGATAACGGGACTGCAGCTCGGCAAGTTCGGTTTCCAGCTTGATTTGCTTGTCGGAAAAATCATCCACAATGCGTGTTGCCATCTGGGTTTTGTTGAGCAGATAAAGCAGCTCGTTGGAAACATCGGCAGCTCCTGCCGCATCACCGTCGTAGATCATTTCGGACAGCCCAAGCATTTCCTCTCTGATGGCCTTCTGGAGCGCAGTGACCTCAGAAGCACTTTCCTCGCCTGCGGTTGCCATGCTCTCGAACTGCTCAAGAGCATCCTCTATCTCTTCCATGCGCTCATAGGCGCGGGCGGCGTCTGCTGAATTGAAAATATTGGCGACGGTCTCTCCCTTGGACACCTTTCCGCCGTTGCTTACGGCGCTGACTATAACACCCTGACGTTCGCTGGTGATGATGCTTTCGTTGCGGATGGCTATGCCGGTGGTTTCGATGTCATCGGACAGGGTCACCATGACCGCCTGCCTTGAGTCTATCTGGGAGTTGGCACAGGATACCGCCTGAATTGCTCCCACCACACACACAAGCACTACCACAGCCACAATCGCCATTCGCTGCCATGGAGTATCTCTGTTTTTCTTGTTTTTGCCGTTGTTTCTGGGCGCCGTATCCGCTTTGGCAGATGCCGCCGGCTTTGCGGCTTTGGCTGCCGAAGTGCCGGCAGTGCGTCCGGCAGCCTTGCGGGCAGCCTCCTGCGCACGGTTCGACTGACGCGCAGAGCCTCCTCTGACGCTGTCCAGCTTTCCGGAAGCACTGGTGCTTCCGGCTTTGTTTTTATTCCCGGTCGGATTCTTCTTCGCGCCGGAGCTTCCGGATGATTTTTTTCCGGTATTTTTCTTCTGAGCCATGTTCTTTCTCCTTAACTGCCGCTCATAGTCTGCCGTCGGTCATGGCGACCACGCTGTCCGCGGCGTCCTGTGTATCGTTCTTTTCATCCATATACAGCCGTGCGATCCGTTCATCACGGCCAAACCATGATATCTGTCTTTTGGCATATCTGCGCGTTGCCTGCCGGAGACTGTCCAATGCCGCCTCCAGCGTGCAATGACCATCAAGATACGGTCTGAGTTCTTTATAGCCTATTGCCTGCACCGCTGTTCCTGCGGTATCAGCGGCAAAAAAACGTCTGGTTTCCTCCAGCAGGCCGGCTTCCATCATGATATCCACCCGCCGGTTGATGCGGTCATAAAGCTTCTGACGGTCGCTGTAAAAAAGTCCTACAGACACAGTGTCATATTCACTGGGCCGCTCCTTTGAACGGACTATGTGTTCGGTCATGGTAATCCCTGTAGCTTTGTACACCTCAATGGCCCGGATTATGCGTTTATGGTCGGCAGGCGCAAGACGGGCTGCCGTATCGGGGTCAAACTGAGCCAGTTCGGCAAGAAGTGTTTCTCCCCCATCCCTTTCGGCACGCATGCGAAGCTGCTCGCGCAATTCCGCATCCTCGGTGCTCTCGGAAAACTCTATACCGTCCACAAGTGAGCTGTAGTAAAGACCGGTTCCTCCGCACAGAATGGGAAGCTTTCCTCTGGCAGCGATATCGGCAATGGCTTTTTTTGCCCGTGACACATATTCCACCACCGAAAAGCGCTCGTCCGGTTCTACGATACCCACAAGGTGATGGGGTATTCCCCGCTGTTCCTCTTCCGTGGGTGCTGCGGTCGCAATAGTCATGCCCCGGTATATCTGCATGGAATCGCAGGACACGACCTCGCCGCCCAGCCGGTGAGCCAGCTCCACTGCAAGAGAAGTCTTGCCCGACGCCGTAGGCCCCACCACAGCAAGAAGTTTTATCTTGTCTTTCATTGTGTGTATTCCTTACTGTATCCTGCCGAAGCTCTTTTCCAGCTCCCGTCGTTTGAGAACGGTATAAATCGGTCGTCCGTGAGGACAGTAGCGCACCTCCGGATTGGCCATCAGCCGCGCAACCAGCGCAGCCAGTTCTTCTCTGCTGCTGTGGTCGCCGCCCTTAATGGCGGCACGGC